>DATAFT010000029.1:0-3238 GCA_036257295.1 Thermoanaerobaculia bacterium | reverse complement strand
TGGCGAGCGCGATGCGCAGCACCTCGTCCAGCGGGAGCTTGCCGCGCGCGATCCGCGTCGCCAGCTCCTCGCCGGGCGCCAGCTCCATCACCAGCGCTCGCTGGCCGCCACTCTCCTCGAGTCCGTAGATCGCCGCGATGTTCGGATGGTTGAGCGAGGCCAGTACGTGCGCCTCACGCTCGAACCGGCCCATCGTCTGTGGGTCCTTGGCGAGCGCTTCGGGAATGAATTTGAGAGCGACGTCCCGATGCAGCCGGCTGTCGGTGGCGCGGTACACCACCCCCATGCCGCCCTCGCCCAGCTTCTCGACGATGGTGTAGCTGCCGATGCGCTCTCCGATCATGAACCGCCTTCCCCTCCCTCTTACTGCGAAGCCTTCGTATCGATGGATGCGAGCTGATCGAACCAGCGCGTCACCAGCGTGAGGTGCTGGCGGACGCCGCCTTGGGTCTTCTCGGCGACATCGGGGAACATGACGAAGCGCTGGCCGTCGGCCGTGACGTCGAAGTCGGCGAAGGAGAGACCGCTTGCTCCGATGCCGTTGAGGCCGCCGCGCCAGGCGCCTGAGACCAGCCGCTCCGGCTTGCCGGCGCGGAAGCTCGCACCGTCGGTCTCGACCGCCGCCGCGACGATCCCGTCGTCGTCGCGCCAGAACAGCTCACGCCCGTCGGCGCGCCAGCGCGGCGTCGTGCCGCTCGAATCCGAAACCTGCCACTTTCCCTCGCCCGAGGGAAACGGCCGCACGTAGACCTGGTACTGACCCGACTCGTTGGATGCGTAGGCGAGGAACCGGCCGTTCGGCGAGAACTCGGCAAACCCCTCGCCGAAACGCGTGTCGAGCAGCGACTTCGCTTCACGGGTCTCGAGGTCGAGCACGCTCAGGTCGTACGTCCCCTTGTTCTCCATGAACGCGACGTAGCGCCCATCCTTGGACCACCCGCTCGCCCACTGCGCCAACCGGGGCTCGGTGAGGCGCTCCAACTCACCCGACCCGTCGGCTCGCTTGCGGTACAGCGCATCGGGGCCGGCGCGGTCGGAGCTGAAGATCAGGAACTCCCCGTCGGGCGACCAAACCTGCTCGCTCTCGACGCCGTCGTCGAACGTCAGCCGCGTCGACACCCCGCGCGCGACGTCGTGGACCCAGACGTCCCAGTTGCCGTTGCGCAGTACGGTAAGCGCGAGACGGTTGCCGTCGGGCGACAGTCGCGGGTTGGTGTAGAGGCCGGGCTCGGCGTACAGGGTGCTCACCGTGCCGTCGCGACCGACCCAGTCGATCGGATAGGCCGTCGTCACTTCGGTCTGAGCGCTGTAGATCAGGCGGCCGGTGTCCGAGAAGTCGAACTGCGCGCCACCCTCGCTGGGGCTGCTGGCGATCTTCTGCAGCACCGGCACGGGCGCTCCGCTGGTGGTGAGCGATTCGAGGTCGAACCGAATCGCGAACAGCGTCCCGTGGTTCAGGAACACCAGGTGGCCGCTAGGAACAAAGCGGCCGAAGGTGCCACCCCGATACACCACCTTGCGCTCTCCGCTGTCGACCGCCACCACCTCCAGGCTGGCGTTGTCGTAGGTTGGCTGGGTGCCGTTGGAGGTGAAGAGGACGTGCTTACCGTCGGGCAACGCCTGCGGCCACCGGTGCGTCGACTCCTCCTCGCCGAGCTGGGTGAGCGCCTGGGGCTCTCCGCCCGCTGCCGGCACGCGCGAAAGGCCGCTCGCCGGGTCCTTCGTGAACACGATGGTGTCGTCGGCGAGCCAGGCGGCGCCGCGGCTCCGCGCCACCTGGCAGATCGTGATCGGCGCGCCGCCGTTCGTCTGCACCTTGCGCAGCTCGCCGGTAGTTGCGTAGCCGATCCAATCGCCGCGGGGCGAGAGGAACGGATGATAGGGCGCCATCGAGCTGCCCTCGACGCCGAGCGCGTCCGACGTGAGCCGGTCGAGCGAACGAACGAAGAGCTTGCGCTCCGAACCGGAGACCTCGACGAACGCCAACGTCCTGCCGTCGCGCGACAGGGCGAAGCTCGGGCCTAGCTCGCTGTAGAGGTTCTCGGTCCCCATCGCGAGATCGACCGCCAGCGGCGCCTCCGGCGACGCCTGCGGAGCCGGTCGACGGGTGAGGGAGAGGACCAACGCGACGCCGAGCGCAGCGGCGAGCACCCACGGGGCGATCGCGAGCCAGCGGCTGATGCCAGCCCGCTCGTACTCCGTCGCCACCGGCGCAGCCGGCGCGATCGGCGCAGCCGGCGCCGCGCCGTCCGTCGAGATGGGGCGCGCCAAGGTCAGAAGAGTTTCCTCGAGCACCAGGCGCGCATCGCCGATCGCCTGCAGTCGCTGTCGCGGCTGCTTGACCAGGCAGCGCTCGATCAGATTCTTGATCGCGGGTGGCGTGGTGGTGGGCAGGGCCGACAAGTCCGGCTCGCGCTCGATCACCTTCGCCACGGTGTCGGCCACCGTGTCGCCGCTGAACGCGCGCCGGCCCGCCACCATCTCGTAGAGGATCACGCCGAACGACCAGATGTCGGCGCGGCGATCGGCCGGCACCGCGCGCGCCTGCTCCGGGCTCATGTAGCTCGCGGTGCCGAGGATCATCCCGGCCTGGGTCGCCGCCACCGACAACGTCGGCGAGCGCGTGAGATCCACACTGCTCGAGGTGCCGAGCTCACCCTGGAGCGCCTTGGCCAGGCCGAAGTCGAGGATCTTGATGCGGCCGCCGCCACTGTCCGACGGTGAGCCCAGCTTGATGTTGGCGGGCTTGAGATCGCGGTGAATGATGCCCTTGTCGTGCGCCGCCTCGAGTGCCTCCGCGATCGCGAGCGCGATGCGCAGCGCCTCTTCGAGCGGGATCCTGCCGCGCTGGATCCGCGCCGCCAGCTCCTCGCCCGGCGCGAGCTCCATCACCAGCGCGCGCTGCCCACCCTGTTCCTCGATCCCGTAGATCGACGCGATGTTGGGGTGATTCAGCGAGGCCAGCACCTGGGCCTCGCGCTCGAACCGGCCCATCGTCTGCGCATCCTTGGCGAGCGCTTCAGGGATGAACTTGAGCGCCACGTCGCGATGCAGGCGACTGTCGGTCGCCCGGTAGACGACACCCATGCCGCCTTCACCGAGCTTCTCGACGATGGTGTAGCTGCCGATGCGCTGGCCGATCATGAGCGGCGGATGCTACCCGAGTGTGCCCTATTTCGACCCAGATGCAGCGACCGATCGCAATTGATCGAACCAGCGCGTCACCAGCGTGAGGTGC
>DATAFT010000665.1:0-10664 GCA_036257295.1 Thermoanaerobaculia bacterium | reverse complement strand
GCCGGGCGCTACGACCTGGTTTACGTGTCGCCGGAGCGGCTCTTGACCGAGCCCTTCCTCGAGCTGCTCGAGCGCTCGCCGCTCGCGCTGTTCGCCATCGACGAAGCTCACAGCGTGAGTCAGTGGGGGCACGACTTCCGTCCCGAGTATCGCGGTCTCGACCTGCTGGCGCGTCGCTTCCCCCAGGTGCCGCGCATCGCGCTCACCGCGACCGCCGACGAGCCGACGCGGCGCGAGATCCTCGAGCACCTGAGCCTGCCGCGCGCGGGCCTCTTCGTCGCCGGCTTCGATCGTCCCAACATTCGTTACGAGGTGGTGGCGAAGACCAACGCGCCGCGACAGCTGCTGTCGTTCCTGCGCGCGCGCCACGACGGCGAGGCGGGCATCGTCTACTGCCTGACGCGCGCCAAGGTGGAGGAGACCGCCGAGCGCCTGGTCGCGGAGGGCGTGCGCGCGGTGCCGTACCACGCCGGCCTCGATCGCCAGGTGCGCGAGCGCAACCAGCGCCGCTTCCAGGAGGAGGACGGCCTGGTGGTGGTCGCCACCATCGCGTTCGGGATGGGCATCGACAAGCCCGACGTGCGCTTCGTCGCGCATCTCGACCTGCCGAAGAGTCTCGAGGCCTACTACCAGGAGACCGGGCGAGCCGGCCGCGACGGGCTGCCGGCGGATGCCTGGATGTGCTACGGCCTCGCCGACGCGGTGCGCATCCGCCAGTTGGTCGAGCGTTCGGAGGCGCCCCCGGAGCGCAAGCGCATCGAGCAGCAGAAGCTCTCGACGCTGCTCGGCTACTGCGAGAGCGCGGAGTGCCGCCGCGCCATCCTGCTGCGCTACTTCGGCGAGTCGCATGCTGGAAGCTGCGGCAACTGCGACACCTGTCTCGAGCCGGTGGCGACCTGGGACGGCACCGTCGCGGCGCGCAAGGCGCTCTCGAACGTGTACCGCACCGGCCAGCGCTTCGGCGCGGCGTATCTCACTTCGGTGTTGCTGGGCGAAGAGGATGAGCGCGTGGTGCGCAACGGGCACAAGCGCCTCTCGACCTTCGGCATCGGTGTCGAGCTCGATCGCTCGGCTTGGCTCTCGGTCCATCGCCAGCTGGTGGCCGCGGGCCTGCTCGAGGTCGAAGCCGAGCACGGCGGGCTGCGGCTCGCGACCGACGCCGGGCCGCTGCTGCGCGAGGAGCGCACGGTGCGGCTGCGCCACGATCTTTCATCGAAGCCGGCGCGCGGGGCCGGCGGCGCCAGGGAGCGCGCGCGGCGCGGGAGATCGGTGGACACGTTGCTCGAGACGCCGGCCGACCGTGACCTGTTCGAGGCGCTGCGGCAACGCCGGCTCGAGCTGGCGCGCGAGCGCGGCGTGCCGCCCTACGTCATCTTCCACGACCGCACGCTGATCGAGATGGTAAAGAGCCGCCCCGCGTCGAGAGCGGAGATGGCTGAGGTGCCCGGGGTGGGTACGCACAAGCTCGAGGAGTACGGCGACGCGTTCCTGGCCGTTGTCGCCGCTGCCGCTACGTCATAATCGGTATCTTGACGCCTCCGCCTGCTGGCGTTAGGAACAAGCGTTGCGCTCGGGGCTACCAGGCGTCCACTTCGAGGAATGAGGAGGATCGCATGACCAGGCTCGACGCTCGATCGTGGCTCGCTGTGACGCTGGCGGGCGGTCTTGCCGCCACCTGCCTTTCGGTCGTCGTCCATCGATCGGTGTACGCGGCCGAGGCCCGCGGCGCCAAGGCGGCGGCCAAGCCGACCATCGACCTCGAGGAGAAGGGGGCGTTTCCGCTGCCTGCCCATCTCGAGTCAGCCGACATCGCCGCCGGCAAGCACGATTTTGAACATTTGTTCAAATCCGGCGACGCGCTGTTCCATACCGCCTTCAACGGGCTCGATGGCGTGGGAGTGGCCGCCCTCGCCAACGGCTCGAAGATCAACCGGTTCACGGTCACCCCTCCTGGAGGCAACCCGCTCGCCATCTCGGCGCAGTCGTGCGGGGGCTGCCACCGCTCGCCGTTCGGCGCCTCGGCCGGGCCGGCGCAGACGCAGATCGCGTTCGACAACGACCAGGACGGCAAGGCTCCGTTCAACGTGCGCTCGACCACCTCGCTGTTCGGAGACGGCATCCTCCAGCTCCTCGCCCAGGAGATCACCGAGGATCTGCTCCGCGAGCGCGAGGCGGCCGCGGCCGAGGCCAAGAAGGCTCCCGGCAAGGCGGTCGAGCGCAAGCTGCAATCGAAGGGAGTCTCCTACGGCACGCTGATCGCGACCGCCGATGCAACCGGGCAGGTGAAGTTCGACGGCTCGAAGCTCGAGGGCGTCGATCCCGATCTGGTGGTGCGGCCGATGGGCTGGAAGGGCGGCATCCCCACCGTCCGCCTCAACACGATGGCCCCCGCCGTAGCCGCCATGGGCATGCAGTCCGAAGAGCTGGTGTGGCGTATCCCCGGCGGCGATCAGCTCCGCGACCTCGACGGCGACGGCGTCGTGCGCGAGCTCTCGGTCGGAGACATCACCGCGATGACCGTCTACACCGCGGCGCAGGAGACGCCGCAGTCGTTCGCGCGCCTCGCCGAGCTCGGCTACGTGCAGGCTCCGACCAAGGAGCAGAGCGCGCAGATCGAGCGCGGGCGCACCGCGTTCCAGGCGGCGCGCTGCGCCACCTGCCACCTCCCCGAGATGCGGCTGCAGAACACCGTGTTCGAGGAGCCCACCGCCCGCGGCGGGGGCAACTACCACGACAAGCTCCTGGCGTCGAAGGACCCCGGGTACTCGCCCCAGCATCCGGTGCGCTTCGATCTGCTCGAGGATGCGCAGGAGCCGCGGGTCGAGGCCGACCCCAAGGGTGGCGCGATCGTGCGTCTCTACGGCGACCTCAAGCGCCACCGCATGGGCAGGCATCTCGCCGACCCAGGCGGCCCGACGCCACCGTTCGTGGCCGAGTTCGCGCCGCTCCAGATCGACGGCACCGTGGTGTTGATCGCCCCCGATGTCTTCATGACTCCGGAGCTGTGGGGCGTCGGCAACACCGCGCCCTACCTCCACGACGGGCGCGCCGGCTCGCTGCGCGAGGCGGTGATGCTGCACGGTGAGGACTCGCCGGTGGCGGCGGGCGATGCCGGACGCAGCGAGGCGCAGGAGTCGCGCGACGCGTTCGCGGCGCTGCCGGCGGCGCAGCAGACCGATCTGTTGGCATTCCTCTATTCCCTGCGGACCTTCTCTCCCGAGGGGCCGGCGCAGACCGAGTGAGCGAAGCGCGTGCTCTGAAGGTGCTCGAGCCGAGCGGCGCCGTCGCCCTCGGCGTCCCCGGCGTGAGGCGGCGCGTCGACACGCATCGGCGCGTCCAGTACGCGCTGGCCGCGGGCTACGTCGGTATCGTCGCCTTCGGCCTGTTGTCGCCGCTCCAGCCGCGGGTGTTCTGGACCATGCTGCTGCCGCTGTTGCCGCTCGCGATCGTGCTGATGGGGTTCCCGAGCTGGCGGCGCATCTGTCCGATCGCGTTCTTCGGCGAGGCCGGGCGCATTCTCGACCGCGGAGTGAAGCGCCGCGTCCCGGCCTGGCTCGAACGTTGGTTCCTTCCCTTCACGCTCGCCATCCTGCTGGCGATGCTGGTACTGCGACTGGTGGGGACCAACGGCGACGGCCGTTGGCTCTCCGCGCTGCTGGTCGGCCTCGCGCTCGCGGCGGCTGTCACCAACGCGTTCTGGAGCGGCAAGACCTGGTGCAACTTCTTCTGCCCGGTGGGTGTGGTCGAGCGCATCTACACCGACCCAGGATCCCTTCGACGCACTGCCAACTCCCAGTGTGCGCAGTGCACCGCCTGCAAGCGGCACTGCCCCGACATCGATCAGGAGAACGCGTACTGGAAGGACGCCACCGGCAAGGGACGTCGCATCGCGTTCTACTCCTTCCCCGGCCTGGTGCTCGCGTTCTACGTCTACTACTGGCTGCGCGCGGGCGATTGGGAGGCTTACTTCGACGGCCGCTGGACGCGCCAGCCGGTAACCGCCGACCTCTGGTTCGGCCCCGGGTTCTTCTTCGCGCCCGGAGTGCCGGCGGTGGTCGCGGCGACGCTCTCGTTGATCTTGTTCTCGGCGGCGAGCTACGCGATCTTCGCCGGGATCGAAGCGCTGGCCGCGCACTTCGTGGACGATCCCGAGCAGCGGCGGCACCTGGTGCTGGCGCTGGCCGCGTTCTCGGCCTGGAACCTGTTCTACCTCTTCGCCGGCGCGCCCACGCTGCGACGGTTGCCCTACGGCACGCGCACCGCGGCGTTCATCGCGCCGTTGGTCGCCACGCTGGTCCTCGCCAAGCGTTGGCGTCGCACCCGATCGCGCTACATCGCCGAGCAGGGCGCTTCGCGACTGTTGCGCAACTGGGAGTTCGAGGAGCCGCCGCCGCGCGACGCCGGCGAGGTGTACGGGTGGATCAAGGCGTCACGCCATGCCCGCGAGAAGGACTTGGCCGCCTACGCCAACACCGTGCGCGACATGATCGCCGATGGCCTGGTCGGGTCGGGCGAGCTGCGCCTGCTCGATGGAGTGCGCCGCCAGCTCGGCATCTCCGAGCGCGAGCACGGACGGATCCTGGCGCGGCTCTCCGAGGAGGAGCGCCATCTGTTCGAGCCCGGCCACGAGGCGTCGGTGGAGAGTCGCGCGCAACTTGCCGGGTTCGAGCGCGCTCTCGCCGAAGCGCTGCTGCGCGGCGCACCGCAGAGCGAGCTCGACGAGCTGCGCTCGGTGTTCGGCGTGTCCGCCGAGGACCACGAGGCCGCGCTCGAGCGTCTGCGCGGCGCCGGCGGTCCGTTGGTCGAGCGGGCCCGCCGCCAGCTCGGTCGTGCCGTCGAGCTCCGTCACGCGCTGGCCGCGATCGGCTCGACCGATCCCACGGCCGCGCGCGTCTTCCTCTGCTCGCTCCTGGTCAAGGCGCGCGACGAGGCGGTCGAGCGCGTCCTCGAGCTGCTCGAGATCGCGGGCGACGGCCCCATGATCCAAGCGCTGCGGCGGCGCCTCTTCTCCTCCGACCGGGCGGAGCGCGAGATGGCGCTCGAGGTGCTGGCGGCCGCTTGCCCGGGCGCCTCGTCGTTGCTCGGGGATCTCGAGCCGCTGCTGGCGCGGCGTCCGCTCGAGCCGGGCGAGGTGGATCTCGGCGGCGAGGAAGGAGTGTTGGTGACGCTCCTCCAGAGCGCCGATCCCTACCTGCGCGCCGCCGCGGTGTGGGCGGCGGAGCCGGTGGCCGACCATCCCGTGATCGAAGCGGGTCTGGCGCGAGCGAAGGAGGACGAGCACCCGCTGGTGCGCGAAACGGCGGATGCCGCCCTCGGACCGCAGCCCGCAGCCACCGGAGCGGCTGGTCTTCCATCCCACCTCTCGACGATCGAGACCATGCATCTGCTGCACGCCGTTCCGATCTTCAGCGGCCTCGACCCCGAGGACCTCCACGAGCTGGCGCTGTACGCCATCGACGACACCGTCGCACCGCCGTCGGTGTTGTTCGACGAGGGCGATTCCGACTGCGACGCGTTGTTCGTGATCCTGGCGGGGCGGGTCGTGGTCGAGCGCGCCGGCGCGGATGGGACTGGCGCCGCAGCGGGAGTGCCCGCTTCCTCGACCGTTCACCAGGTCGAGACGCTCGGCCCCGGCTCGGTGGTGGGAGAGCTTTCGGTCCTCGACGGCAGCCGGCGCGACTCGACCGTCCGGCCCGAGCGCGGCCCCGTTCGCGTGCTGCGCATTCCCGGCACGCGATTCCGCAGCGGACTGCTGCGTCGCGGTCGCGTCACCGAGTGGCTCCTCGGTGCGCTGGCCGGGCGGATTCGCCGCCTCAGCGCGCCCCTCGCGCGCCTGCGTTGATCGGGGGAACGTGCCCCGTCGGGCGGCGTCCGCCCGTCCAGGGAAGAGAGCTTCTACTCGTTCTCCCGCGCGTTCCCATCGGGTTGGAACGTGGAGTCGCTCCCGAGGCGTCTTCCTCGGAGTCCACCGCCCGCGAAGCCCGCGTCGAAAGCCCGTCCGACGGGGCTTGGGAACACCCGGTATCCGGAGATCTCCCGACCGCGCTATCGAGGCACGCCCCTTGCGATGAGAGACGGCAGGCCATGGACGCACCCAGAACCACCCGAGGACCAAGCGATGCACGAGCTCTCCCTCGCCACCTCCATCGCCGACATCGTCCACCGCCACGCCCGGGGCCGTCGCGTCACCCGGGTCGAGGTCGCGGTTGGGCATCTGCGTCTAGCGATGCCTTCGGCCCTCGCCTTCGGTTTCGAGCTGGCGTCGATGGGCACGCTGTTCGAAGGCGCCAAGCTCGACGTCCGGCAGGTGCCGTTGCGCGCCCGCTGTCGCGTCTGCGGCGAGGAGGTCGAGCCCGAAACGTGGCCCCTGCCCTGCCCCACTTGCTCCAGCTACGAGCTCGCGATCAGCGGTGGCGAAGAGCTGCGCGTCGAGGCGATCGAGATCGATGACGGCTCGACCCGCGGCGCCCGGGAGCGGCGTTGCGTCGGTAAGCTCGTGGAGCTCGCCACCGCCTTCGTCGAAGGGGGTGAACTCGCGCCCGCGAGCCCACTTTCGCAAGCACGGAGGGAGGTCGAAGAATGAGGAGGTTCGAGCCGATGAAGATCGCGATGTGGGCGGTGGTCGCGCTGTTTGCCTGGCTGCTCGCTAGAGAGGCGCCCTCGCTGCGCCGATACCTCAAGATCAGGAGCATGTGAACCGAGCCCGACTCCTCGCTTTGCTGCTGCTGGCTGCCGCAAGCCTGCGAGCGCAGCAGCTCCCCCCGGTCGCGCTGGAGACGATCGCGAGCGGTCTGCCCCCGCTCACCTCGGTGACCAACGCCGGCGACGAGCGCCTGTTCCTCACCACGCTCGACGGCCGCGTTCTCGTCGTCTCGGGCGGCGAGGTGGGAGCGCGTCCGCTCCTCGACATTCGGGGGCTGGTGCGGAGCGGCGGCGAGCAAGGCCTGCTGAGCGTCGCCTTCCACCCCCTCTGGCCCGCGGTCTCGTTCCTGTTCGTCAACTACACCGATCACGCCGGCGCCACCGTGGTGGCTCGTTATCTGGCCGACCGCGACGTGATCAAGCCGCGCACGGCGCGCGTCGTGCTGCGCATCCAGCAACCGTTCGAAAACCACAACGGGGGCCAACTGCAGTTCGGCCCCGACCGCTACCTCTACGTCGGCATGGGCGACGGCGGCGCCGGCAACGACCCTCATTGCAATGCGCAACGCGGGGGGACGCTGCTCGGCAAGCTGCTCCGCATCGACGTCGACCAGTACCGGCGGCGCGGCCCCTGGTACGGTGTCCCGCGCGACAACCCCTTCGCGGGCGGGGGAGCGCAGCCGCCCGAGGTCTGGGCGATCGGATTGCGCAACCCCTGGCGCTTCTCGTTCGATCGCGAGACCGGTGACCTCTACCTCTCCGATGTGGGACAAGGGGCGCGCGAGGAGATCGACTTCCAGCCCGCTTCGAGCGCGGGCGGCGAGAACTACGGTTGGGCGCGCGAGGAGGGGTCGGTGTGCCTCGACGAGGTGAGCGCGTGCCCCGATGTCGCGCCACCGTGCGGCGATCCGGCGCTGCAGCGTCCGATTCTCCAGTACGGCCGCGAGGACGGGTCCTGCGCGGTGATCGGCGGCTACGTCTATCGCGGCTCCGCCATTGCGGGGCTCGCGGGCGCCTATCTGTTCGGTGATTTCTGCTCCGGGCGGCTGTGGGGCGCCGTGCGGACCGACGGCGGGTGGAGGAGCGTCGAGCTCGAGCCGACGATGCCCGACCTCACCAGCTTCGGCGAAGACGCCGCCGGCGAGATCTACCTGGTGTCGCACCAGGGTGTTTTGGCGCGTCTGGTGTCGAGGTGAGCCTCGCCCGCCGACGTGTCACCAGACTTGCACCGAACTTGCATCGTATTCGTCTGGTCCAACCTGACTCCACGTGGGTTGCATCAAAGGAGGAATCATGTTTGGAAAAATGAAACTCGAGAGTCTCAAGTCCCTCTACCTCGACGAGCTCAAGGACGCCTACGACTTCGAGCACCAACTGCTCGAGGTGCTGCCGAAGATGGAGAAGACCGCGACCGCCGAAGAGCTCAAGTCGGCGTTTCGCGAGCACTGCGTGCAGACCGAGCGCCAGGTGGAGCGCCTGAAGCAGGTGTTCGCGAGCCTCGGCCACAAACCCGAGCGTAAGACTTGCAAGGGCATGAAGGGCTTAATTGCCGAAGGCGATGAGTATCTCAAGGCGCGCGGTGACCGGGACACCATCGACGCGTCGCTGATCTCGGCGGCGCAGCGCGTGGAGCACTACGAGATGGCGGTCTACGGGACGCTGCGCGAGTATGCCCGCGTGCTGGGCGTTCCCGACCAGGGTCGCCTGCTGCAGCAGAACCTGGACGAAGAGAAGGCAGCGGATCAGAAGCTCACCCAGCTCGCCGAGCAGGGCATCAACGTCGCGGCCGCCTAGGCGCGGCGCGGGCTGCCCCTAAATCCGATCAGAGCCAGGCGCCGGAGCCGTGCTCCGGCGCCTTCACCGCGTGATCACCGCGGACCGGGCTCGGCGTAGAAGCGTTCGAGCTCCCGGCACGAGTCTTGAATCGATTTCCAGAGCGGGCAGGCGCTCCGCCGAGGGGACGGACCCGGGGCCTGCTTCATCAACGACAGGAGGAGTTCCATGACGGATAGGACCACGACTTACGGCCCCACCACCCCTCACGAGACGTTCAGCGAGAGCGATCGGGAGCGGGCGCGCCAGGCCGCGGAAGAGATCAAGAGCGCTGCCAAGGACGCGGCGGCGAGCACCGCGACCGCGCTGCGTAACCGCCTCTCCGGCGAGCTCGACTATCGCAAGTACCGCTCTCGACAGCATCTCAACCGCGTCGCCGACGCGTTGCGACAGACCGGCGCGAACGTCAACGAAACCGACGATTCGGTCGCGCGTTACATGGAGCGCGCGGCGCAGGGCGTCGAGCGGATGGCGACGTATCTCGACGAAAAGGACGTCAACCAGATCCTGCACGATGCGCGCGAGATGGCGAGACGCCGCCCCGAGGTTTTCGTCGGCGGTCTCTTCATCGCCGGCTTGATGCTGGGTCGATTCCTGCGCAGCTCGGCCCCCGAGGAGAGCTACGACGAGACCTGGGATGACCTGCCGGGTTATGCGGGCGGCTCCGGTGGCGGTCACGCCAGCGCGACCAACCCCTACGCCGGCGCCACCAACCCGTACTCCGAGACCCCGTCGTCGACCCCGTCCGGCCCGGGAACGACTCCATGACCACGTCCGGCTGGACCCGCGATGCCGACCCGCTCGGCGCGTCCGCTCCGGGTGCGCGGCCGGGGAATGGACCAGATGGAGGGCGCGCCGAGCGAGTGGCGGCCGAAGTCGGCAAGCCGATCAGCGTCTTGTTTCGCGACGTGGTCGACAAGATCCGCGGCCTCTTGCGCGAGGAGCTGCGGCTGGCCAAGGCGGAAGTGCGTGAGCAGTTGGAGCTGGCAGGACGCAACTTGGTCTGGATCGGCGCCGGCGCGGGCCTCGCGCTTGCGGCGGTGCTGATCTTGTGCATCGCTCTCAACCGCGGCCTGACCGTGCTGTTTTCGCAGTTCATGGCTCCCGAGATCGCGGTGTGGCTGGTGCCGTTGCTGCTCGGCGTAGTGCTGGCGGCAACGGGCGCCGTGTTGATCGCCAAGGGCATGCACACCCTGCGCGAGCACTTCAACCTGGTGCCCGAAAAGACCAAGCAGACTTTGAAGGAGGATAGAGAATGGCTACGACAGAAGGTTACGTGACCGGCACGCGGAGCTCGGGATCCGAGCACGATCGCCGGAGCTCCGACGAAATCCGCCGCTCGATCGAAGAGCAGCGCGACGATCTGGACGTCACCGCCGAGGTGCTGCAGCGCAAACTCGCTCCGCGCGAACTCGCGGAGCAGCTCTGGAGCGACATGCGGACCCGCGTCTCCAGCGGGGCCGGAGACATGGTCGACGTGGTGAGGCGTCATCCAGTGCCCCTCGGCCTGATCGGCGCAGGCATCGCGTGGTGGGTCTACGAGACGTCCTCCGGGCGCGGCTTCTCGTTCGGCAACGGCGGACGGCGCTACGAGGACGAGAACCTCGGTGTGGGATCGATGTCGACCGGCAGCTACCGTTCCGGCGCGTCGTACTCGGGCGACTACACGTCGAGCGAGGACGAGAGCGAGTACGACGAGAAGCGCGAGGGCTGGCGCCGGCGGTCGGTGCAGGCTGCCCAGCGTTCCGCCGATCGCGTTCGCTCGGGAGCGCACCACGCGCGGCAGGGATTCTCCGAGGCGGTCGATCGCAATCCATTGGCACTGGGCGCGGCGTGCTTCAGCCTCGGGCTGCTGGCGGCGATCGCGGTGCCGTCGAGCCGATGGGAGAACGCGACCCTCGGCGAAACTCGCGATCGGGTGGCCCGTCGCGCGCGAGAGGCGGCCAAGCGCGCCGCGGTCGGAGCGGCGGAGCAGAGCGCGCGAGCCGCGCAGGGTGCGGCCGAGCGGCTCAAGGACGAGGCCGACCGGTCGAGCACGTCTCCGAAGTCGGGCACGTCGGGCACGTCGAGCGCGTCTTGGAAGTCGGGCGGGTCGAGCGCCGGTGGCGGCGATACTCCGGATCCCTGGGATCCCAATCGCCCCAGCGGCGGCTGATCGATGAGGGACCCGGCGACGATCCATCCGCTTC
>DATAFT010000663.1:0-8370 GCA_036257295.1 Thermoanaerobaculia bacterium | reverse complement strand
TGCCGTCCTCTTCGAGCACGACGGTCATGCGGTCGCAGTTGAGGGTGGTCCAGTCCTGCACCGCTTTCACCGCGCCGGTGTAGACCAGCAGAGCCTCGGACTCGCTGTAGCTCATCTCGGCCGAGGTGATCTCGAGCGGGCCGGGGGGTCGCTCTTCGCCGTCGTTCTCGACCTCGCTGTCGTCGTCGGTGGCGGGCTTCGCCGTTTCCTCCTCCGCCGTCTCCTCCTCCGGCGGCTGCTGCCAGAGAGTGCGCACGCCGCCGCTCGCCGCCATCCAACCGCGATCGGGCTCGCCGCGGAGCTGGTCGGCGAAGAGAGTGTTCTCGCCCTGCCAGGCGCGCACGCCGCCCAGGAACCGCACGCTCGACGGCTCCGCCTGCCAGATCGCTTCGCGCGACTCGACGCGCAGCGGCTCGTCCGACTCGGCGCCGCCGGCGAGGCCCGGCGCGAGCGCCTTGCCCCCCTCGATCAAGACCGCCGCAACGCCGCCGTCGGCCTGCACGATGCCGGCATCGCGGCGATAGACGGCGTGCGGCGCGTCGAGGGTGCCGCGTGGATGCTGGAGGTGCGCTGGCGCACCGATGATCTCGAACGTCTCGCGGCGCATGTCGACGTAGGCGCGGTCGCCGTTCGCCTCCGCGTCGGCGTCGCGCAGCGAGACGTCGCCGATCAGGGTCACGCCTTCGAGGCCGCCCTGTGCTCGATCGAAGCGCGCCTCGCCGTTGGCCGCCTTGACCTGGCGCTCGGCACCGCGCCGTGACCGCAGCCCACCCTGGGTCAGCCACACCGGCCCGTTGAGGTCGGCGCGAACGAGCACTCCATTCTCGAACGTGCCGATCAGCGAGACCGTGGTCAAGGTCGCGATCGATTGGTCGGGCTGGGTCTGCACCACACGCGCGGGACGTCGCTCGAGCCCGCGCAGGTCGATCTCGACCGGCTGCCCGGTGGCGCCGTCGAAGTGCACCTCGAGCGAGGTGGCGCGTACCGTGAGCGGATTGCCGCGATCCTTGCCGCGCCGCGGCGCTGGCGCGAGGCTCGCGGTCGCGACCGCCGGCTCGCCGCCCGGCGCTGTCGCCACCATGCCCTCGACGTTGGAGAGGAATCTCGCCATGTCGAGCTCGCGGGTGTCCTGATCGAAGAACAGGTTGAGCCGCTGCGCGCGCAGCCAGCTCGACCCACTGCGCAGCAGCACGCCGCCGCGCGCCACCGCCGAGGCCGCCGCTTCGCGGAACACCAGCTCCTCGGTCTCGAGGCTCCAGGGCACTTTTGCCGTGGTCGGGCTCACCACCGCGATCGATCCGGCGAGGACCAGCGTGCGGCCCTCGAGGTCGACGTCGAGAGCGTCGGCGCGTCCGCGCAGGTCCTGTCCGCTCGCGAAGCGGACGCCTTCATGCGCGTGCACCCGGTTCCCCTCTTCGCCGAGGTCGAGGCGCTCGGTCTCGATCTGGAGACCGCGCGGGCCGCGGATCACGACCTTGCCCTGGAGGCGAGCCTCCTGCGTGCCCTGATCGTAGATCGCGCTCTTGCCCTGCACGCGGTAGGGACCGTCGCTGCGCTCCATGGCGATCAGGACGTCTTCGAGGTAGACCTTGCCGCTGCGGTCCGACTTCTGCTCGCGCCCGCGGATCTCGAACACGACCTTGTCACCCTTGGTGAGCGCGAACTCGAAGCCCTCGCCGCGCACCGCGAAGTCGCCGTTCGAGCCTTCCGCCGCCTCGGGCTTCTCGGTCTCGGGCTTCCCCTGGCGTCCGAACAGATAGAGGCCGACCAGCGCCACGAACAAGAGCAGGGCTACGGCCAAGGACCCGCGCAACAGGCGGATGACGGTTTGATGCCGAGCCTTGGCCACGAACGAATTCTATGTGGTGCTAGCTGCTGGCGCGGCTTGGCCCGTCGCAGGACGGGTCGCCACCACTTCGAGCACGGGCGCTTGCAGGAAGCTGTCCCATTCGAGCTGCCCGAGCACCTCGAGTCGCTCCGGCAACGCCGGCGCCGTCTCCGACTCCCCCCGGCGCCACTGCAGCAGCCGGACCACGCCACCGTCGTCACCGCGCGCCAGGGCGCGCTGGTGCCCCTGGCCGAAGACGCGAGGCGCCCCCTGGAGCGTGAGCGGTCCCACGCGTAGGACCGGATTGGGGTTGCCCATGCCGTGGGGCTCGAGCGCGAGGAGGCGATCGAGCAGCGGCTCGTCGACTGCGCGCGGCGCCACCTCGAGCTCGTACTCGTAGCGACGCTGGAGAAGCTCGGGCGGCCACGATGCCGACGCCCGCTGCTCGAGTCGCGCGCGCAGGTCGGGCAGCCGATCGACGGCGACCTCGAGGCCGATGGCCTGCGCGTGACCGCCGAAGCGCACCATCTCGGTCTCGAACTGGGAGAGGAACTGGTGGAGGTGGATGCCGCGGATGCTCCGCCCGGAGCCGACGCCCGACGAGCCGTCGATCGAGATCAGGATGGCCGGACGGTTGAACTCGCGCGCGATGCGCGAAGCGGCGATGCCGACGACGCCACGGTGCCACCCCTCGCTCCACTCGACGACGATCGGCGGCGGCTGGCCGCGATCGATCACGCGGCGTCTCGCCTCCTCGACCACCGTCTGCTCCTCCGCCTGGCGCTCGCGGTTGCGCTCGTCGAGCTCGGTGGCGAGCGCCGCCGCGCGCTCGGGGTCGCGGGTGAGCAGCAGCTCGAGCGCCTCGTCGGGGCGGCGCAGCCTGCCCGCGGCGTTGAGCCGCGGGCCGAGCCGGAAGCCGACGTCGGTGGCACGAAACGGCGGCACCACACCCGCGACGCGGATCAGCGCGCGCAGCCCCTCGGAGCGGGTCTGACGCAGGGCCTTCAAGCCCAGCGAGGCGATGGTGCGGTTCTCGCCGATCAGGGGTGCCACGTCGGCGATGGTGCCGAGGCAGGCGATGCGCAGCAGAGCATCGAGCGCGGCGGGACGATCGCAACGGATGGCGATCGCCTGCGCCAGCTTGAGCGCGAGCCCCGCGCCGGTGAGATCGCGGAACGGATACCGGCAGGCGGACTGGTGCGGATTGATCTGCACGGTCTCCGCGGGAACCTGGTGCGACGACAGGTGGTGATCCGTGATGATGACGTCGACGCCCGCTTCCCGCGCCCGCTCCACCGCTGGCCGCGCCGTGCTGCCGCAGTCGACGGTGACGATGAGCGAGCAGCCCGCGCTCTGCGCGCGATCGACGTGCGCGGTCTGGAATCCGTAGCCGTCGAGCAATCGGTTGGGAAGGATCGGCTCGGTGGCGATCCCGCAGCGGGCGAACACCGCCACCAGCAGCGCGGTCCCGGTGATCCCGTCGACGTCGTAGTCGCCCACGATCGCGACCCGCTCGTTGCGCCGCCGCGCCTCCAACAGCCGCGCGACCGCGGCCTCCATCCCATGGAGGAGAAATGGATCGTGAAGATGCGAAACCGAGGGCTCGAGGAAACGGCCAGCGCTGTCGCCGTCGAGCGCGCCTCGCCGCGCGAGCAACGGAGCATGGAATGGCGAGACGCCCTGAGCGATCAGGAGCGCCGCTTCCGGGGGCGCGGGGGCGGGAAGCCAACTGTCCCGGGCGTCCGTCGCTATCTCTCCTCGAAGACGCCGAGCGCGCGATAGCGATCGTGGCGCGTCTTGACCAGGTCATCGGCGGCGCGTCGCTCGAGCTTGCGCAACATGGCGTCCAGGCGATCGCCCACCAGCCGGAAGGTCTCTTCATGGTCGGCCTGGGCGCCGCCGAGCGGCTCGGGGATGATCTCGTCGATCACGCCCAGTCGCAGCAGATCGGGAGCGGTGATCCGCAAGGCCTCGGCTGCGTCCGCCTTGCGCTCCTGGTCGCGCCACAGGATCGCGGCGCAGCCCTCGGGCGTGATCACCGAGTGCACCGCGTACTCGAGCATCATCACGCGATCGGCCACTCCGATCGCGAGCGCTCCCCCGCTCCAGCCCTCGCCGGTGATGACGGCGACGATGGGAACCGGCAGCGCCGCCATCTCGATCAGATTGGCAGCGATGCTCTCCGCTTGACCGCGCTCCTCGGCGCCCCGCCCGGGATAGGCGCCCGGCGTGTCGATCAACGACACCACCGGCTTGCCGAACCGCCCCGCCAGGCGCATGACGCGCAGCGCCTTGCGGTGACCTTCGGGGTTGGCCTGGCCGAAGTTGCGACGGATGCGCTCGGTGGTGCCGCGGCCCTTCTCGTGACCGACGACGGCGACACTGCGGCCGCGAAAGGTGGCGAAGCCGGCGACGATCGCGGCGTCGTCGCCGTAGGCGCGATCGCCGTGGAGCTCGACCCAGTCCGACATCATGCCGCGCACGTAGTCGAGCGTGTAGGGGCGCTCGAGATGACGCGCCACCTGGGTGCGCTGCCAGGCGTCGAGATGACCGAACACGTCGGCCGTCGTCTTGCGCAGCTCCTTGCGCAGCCCTTCGAGCTCTCGCCGCGAGGGACTCCCTTCGGGGAAGCCCTCGAGCTCTTCGATGCGTCGGCGCAGCGCTTCGATCGGCTCGTCGAAGGCCGCGTTCTGACCTTGTACTGGCACCGCGAAAGACGGTAGCACACGGTCGACGGCGCGCTGGCTCAGAAGAGATCCTGCGGATCGACGTCGACCAGCACGTCGGCGCGCTCGGTCGCCGGCACCGACTCCCCGACCAGCCGGCGCAACCGAGCCGCCGAGGTGCTGCGCAGCAGGAGCTGGAACCGCCACTGGCCCTGCAGGCGCTCGAGCGGCGCCGGCGCCGGACCGGAGATGCGGACCTCACCGGCGAGAGCGTTCGCATGCAGCGCTCGCGACACCTGATCGGCACGCGCTTCGGTCTTGGCTCGATCGCGCCCGCGGACCAGAAGCTGCACCATGCGGGTGTACGGCGGATAGTGGAAGACACGGCGGAAGCGCATCTCCTCCTCGGCGAACGCGGCGTCGTCGTGCGCCAGCGCGGCCCGGATGGCGTAGTGCTCCGGAAAGTAGGTCTGGATGACGACGCGTCCCGGACGGTCGCCGCGGCCGGCGCGGCCGGCGAGCTGCGTCAGCATCGAGTAGGTCCGCTCGACCGCCCGGAAGTCCGGAAACCCGAGGTAGCTGTCGGCCGCGAGCACCGCGGTCAATCCGACGTTGGGGAAGTGATGGCCCTTGGCCACCATCTGCGTGCCGACCAGGATCTGCGTGCGCCCGTTGGCGAAGCGCTCGAGCACCGCGGCGGCGCCGCCGATACGGCGGGCCGCGTCGCGATCGAGAACGTCGATGGGGACGCCGGGGAACGCTTCGGCGACGCGCTCCTCCACCCGCTCGGTGCCGGCGCCGATCGGCTCGTAGGCTGCCGCCCCGCAGCGGGGACAGGTCTTCGGCACCGGGCGGGCCGACCCGCAGTAGTGGCAGACCAGCCTCCCGTCGCGACGGTGGAACGTGCGCGGCAGACCGCACTCGTCGCACGCGAGCTTGTCGCCGCAGGCGCGGCACATCAGCACCGGCGAGTAGCCGCGACGGTTGCGCAGCAGGATCACCTGCTCGCCGCCGTCGAGCGCGGCGCGGGTCTCGTCGAGGAGCCGCTGCGAGAGCACGACCTCGCCCGGCTTGCGCGCGATGTGCTCCTGGCGCAGATCGACCAGGATCCCTTCCGGCAACCGGCCGCCGCCGACGCGGCTCGGCAGTTCGCAGACGATCAACTTGCCGAGGCCGGCGTTGTGCCGCGTCTCGAAGCTCGGCGTCGCCGACGCCAGGATGGCCACCGCCCCCGCCTCGTGCGCGCGCATCAACGCGAGGTCGCGCGCGTGATAGCGCGGGGCGTGCTCCTGCTTGAACGCGGCGTCGTGCTCCTCGTCGACCACCACCACCCCCAAACGCTCGACCGGCGCGAACACCGCCGAGCGCGGCCCCAACACGACCCGCGCGCTTCCCGACCGCGCGCGTTCCCACTCCTGCGCCCGCTCGCCTTCACTGAGGCCCGAGTGAAGGATCGCGAGCCGCTCGCCGAATCGCCGGCGCGCTTCGGCGGCGAGCGCGGGCACCAGCGAGATCTCGGGAACCAGGAGGATCGCCGAACGCCCCGCCGCCAGCGCGTGCTCGACGGCGCGGAGATAGACCTCGGTCTTCCCCGAGCCGGTGACGCCGTGCAGCAGGAACGCTCGATAGGCCGCGGCGTCGATCGCCTCGGCGATGCGCGCCAGCGCCGAAGCCTGGGCCTCGACCAGCTCCGGCACCGCGCGCGGCTGATCGCGCATCAGATGACGGTCGAGCGAGAGCCGCTCGATCTGCGTGAACGTGCGCAGCACGCCGCGCTGCACCAGCCGGCGCACCACCGCGCCGCTCGCGCCGATCGAGCCGGCGAGCTCGGCCAGCGTGGCCGGCCGGCCGAGTGCCGCCAGATACTCGACCACCGCGCGTCCCTGCGCGGAGCGGCCGGCCGCCTCGAGCTGCCGGTCGAGGTCTCCTTCGGGGAGCTCGACGGCGGCGCGGTAGCGCGCTCCCGAGCCTTCGCCGCTCGACATCGAGACGTAGCCAGCGCTCTCGAGTCGCTCGAGCGTTCCGGAAAAGGCCTCGCCGGGAAAACGCGCCGCGAGGTCGCCGACCGTGGCGTCGCCGCCGGCGATGAGGGCCTCGACCAGATCGCGCTCGGGTCCTTCCGTGGTCGGCAGGAAGATCCCGCGCTTGGTCAGGCGCACGCGTGCGGCGCCGGAGGCCGGGAGGCGAGCCGGCACCAGGGCGCGCAGCGTCTCGCCGATCGGACTCATGTAGTAGTCGGCGATGAAAGCGCCGAGGCGCAGCAGCTCCGGGGTCAACACCGGACGTTGATCGAGCAGGTCGTCGACGTCGCGGAGCTCGATTCCCTCGGGCGCCCGATCGTTGACCGCGACCACGATGCCCACCACCCGCCGTTTGCCGACGTGCACTCGCACCCGGCTGCCGGCAACAGCGAGCGGGCGCAGCCGCTCGGGCAGGCGGTAGTGGAGCGTGTACGGTAGCGGGAGCGGTACCGCGACCTCGACGGAGGAGCGCGTGTCATCGCCGGCCGCGGACGACACGGATGGTCGGGAGATGGTCAGGCGTTGCAGCGTAGCGCGTGCAGAGAGCTCAAACGAAGAGGGCGGCCGTCGTCGGCCGCCCCCGTTCTGACACGCGAAGAATGATCACTAACCGACCGAGGCGGTAGCCTCACTGGCGCGCACGCGCTTGGCAAGACTCGACTCGAGCGACTTTTCGACGCGCTTCTCCGCTTCCTTGTTCGTGATCTCCTGCACGTGGGCGACCTCACTCACGATGAACTGCTTCGCCCGCTCGTACATCTTCTTCTCGCGGAACGACAAGCTCTTCTTCTGACTGACCAGCCGGAGGTTCTTGAGCACTTCGGCGACATCGCTCAAGCGTCCGGTCTTCATCTTGTCGAGGTTCTGCTTGTAGCGCCCCTTCCAATCCTTGTAGGTGTCGATGTCGCCGTTCTCGAGCACCTTGAACAGCTCGCGGATCTCCGACTTGGCGCACAAACTGCGCAGCCCGACGAGATCCAGGTTCTCGACCGGGACCATGACCTTCGAATCATTCGTCAGGAGCCGCAAGTGATAGAAGGTCTGCTTGATCCCCGCGATCGCGCCGTCCTCGATCTTCTCCACCACCCCAACCCCGTGATTCGGATACACGATCTTCTGCCCGATCTTGAATGCCACTGAGGTCCTTTCCAAAGTGAGAGTAAGAGAAACTAAGCTATTGGAAAGCATCAACTTACGACCTTGATTATAGGTCCTGACCCGGCATTCCGTCAAGGGCTGTCGGCACCAAAAATCAGGATCGTTGCCTAGGGCCAGTGCCGGCGGGCCCCGAAGTGTCCGAGCCGGCCTCGAGTTGTCCGGATTAGGACGATCGCGCGCCCCGCCGGCCGGTCTGGCGGGTGGAGGTCGCCGGTTCCTATTTCTAGAGACCGACTCGCCAGGGCGGTGGCGACCCGAGACGGGTCCCGCCTGCTCAAACCATGCAGGCAAATGGGCTTAGAGGCGCCGACCAGCGTTCCGGTGTTCGCCTGGCATCAGTCTCGCACTCTGCTCGCAGTCTGCGGAGGGGGGGTCCCGGACGGGCCAAAGGGTGTGCGCGATGGGTGATCCGGCAGCATTGACGACCAACGACCGCGGCGCACCGGAGGATCGACTCGAGGGAGCGCTGCTGGTCCGGAGGGTCGCCGGCGGCGACCACGGCGCCGTGAGTGAGCTCTTCGACCGGTACTCTCCGTCGCTGCTGGCTCAGATCGTGTCGATGCTAGGCGACCGCGCCGAGGCCGAAGACGTCCTGCAGGAGGTCTTTCTCCAGATGTGGCGGCAGGCGGGGCGGTACGACCATCAGCGCGCTTCAGTGCTCACCTGGTTGTCGATGGTGGCGCGAACGCGGGCGATC
>DATAFT010000641.1:0-2263 GCA_036257295.1 Thermoanaerobaculia bacterium | reverse complement strand
TCCTCCGCGACCAGAAACCACGCCGGCACTCCGTTGGCTCGCACCGCGCGCACGATCTGATCGGATTCGCTCCACGGCACGCGGGGATCGTTGCGGCCGTGGACGACGAAGATCGGTTTGCGGATGGAGCCGGCGTGATTGAGCGGCGCGATCTTCTCCAGGAACGCGTGCATCTTCGGATCGCGCTCGTCGCCGTACTCGGCGCGGCGCAAGTCGCGCCGGTAGGCCTGGGTGCGCTCGAGGAAGGTCCGCAGGTTGGAGATTCCGATCACCGCCACCGCACAGCGGATGCGGTCGCTCATCCGGGTGGCGATCGCGAACGTCATGTGTCCGCCGTAGCTGCCGCCGGTGATCATGACGCGATCGGCGTCGAGGTGAGGGTTCTTCGCGATCCAGTCGAGCAGGCTACCGATGTCCTCGTAGGAGCCTTCGCGACCGAACCCGTCGTCGAGTCCGACGAACGTCTTGCCGTAGCCGGTCGAGCCGCGGACGTTGGGGTAGACCACCGCGATGCCGAGCTCCGAGACCCAGAAGTTGGAAGTGCCGCGGAAATCTGGACGGCTCTGTCCTTCGGGACCGCCGTGGATGTCGACGATGACGGGACGCCTGCCGGGGAAGCGGGCAGGATCGGGTTGATAGAGGAAGCCCGAAATCGCGCGTCCGTCGAAGCTCTGCCACTCGATCTCGGTGGGCTCGACGAAGCTCGCGGGGTCGAGTCCGCCGGTCTCGCTGCGGGTCCAGCGCTCGACCCGTAGGCTGGGGGCGTCCACGACGAAAACGTCGCCGCTGTTGCGGGCGGACGACACCGTCACCGCGAGCTCTTTACCATTCTCGTGCCAGCGCAGTCCGGAGGCGACACCGGCGGGGAGCGCGCCCACGGCGCGCCGCACGCGGGTGGTCGTATCGAGCAGATACAGGCGGCTCCAACCTCCCTCGTTGGTGAGGAACGCGAGAACGGTTCCCGCCGGCGACAGCTCGACCGCGGTGACGTCCCATCGGAGGTCGGGGGTGAGGATCTCGAGCTTGCCGTTCTCGATCTGCAACGCTGCGAGCTGGCGGAACTCGCCGCCGGAGTTGGTGCTGACGAACAGGGTTCTACCGGTGTCGGCGAACCTTCCATTGCTCCACACCGCCTTGCCGGCCGCGGGATCGGGAGTCACTCGACGCTGTCGGCCGCTCGCGATGTCGATCAACCAGAGCGAGCTCTCGCTTGCCGATACCTGCTCTTCGAGCAGCAGCTCGGAGTCGTCGAGCGACCAGTCCGCGAGGCCCCAGCCGCCGCCGCGCAGAGTCGCCACCTCGCGCTTGCTTTCGGGATAGCGGGGGTCGACCACCCAGATCTCGGTGAACGCGCCCTGCGCGTCGGCGTCGACCTTGTCGAACGCCAGCCGATCGCCGCGGTTGGACCAGGGACCGCCGATGTGCCGTTTGGCGCCGTCGGTGAGCAGGGTGATCGTGCTGTCCGCGAAATCGTAGCGGTAGAGCTGGAAGAACTCGGCGCCGCCGGTGTCGCTCGAGAAGACGAACGAGCCGCCGCGCGGGTGGTAGCTGGCCCAGCCGATCGGCTCGGGTAGGAACGTGAGCTGGCGGCGATCTCCGCCCGGCCGATCGACGATGTGGATCTGGTCGGTCTCGCCGAAGCGCGTCGAGATCAGCATCTCGCGGCGCGCCGGATCCCAGCTCCTGAAGGCCGCGCCGCGGATCTCGGTGTACGGCCGCACCGCCTCGACCAGCGCGGAGGGCACCGGGGGCAGCCCGTCGAGAGAGAGCTTGGGTCCGGGATCGAGCGTATCGGGGCGCCCCGACAGAGCGGGCGCCACCAGCAGCAGGGCGACCGCCGAAGCGAGAGTACGGATCGGCATCACGGCTGGTTCCTCGACGTTACGTGGCTTCGGAGTGTACCGCCGCCTGGCCGCGACTCGCCGGGGTGCGCTCCAGCGTTCCTCCCGCGCGCGTGAAACCGGTTTGTCACCGTTCTTCGACTGACGATTCGACCGCCGGCCCGTACCATGACCCGCTATTCACCCCAGCGGGGTGTGCGGTCCTTCGTACGTGCGCCGATGTCTATCCGTCTCGAGCACCTCACCAAACGCTACGGCGACTCGCCCGTGGTCAATGGCGTCTCGCTCGAGATCGCGACCGGCGAGCTGTTCGTTCTGCTCGGCCCCAGCGGCAGCGGCAAGAGCACGCTCCTGCGCATGATCGCGGGCCTCTCCGAGGTCGACGCCGGCAAGGTGTGGCTCCACGGGCGCGACGTCACCAC
>DATAFT010000605.1:0-2779 GCA_036257295.1 Thermoanaerobaculia bacterium | reverse complement strand
GTTCGCGTCTGACGCTCGAAGGCGAGAACACTTCGCCGGAATGGGTGGACCAGGATCGCGCCATCGTGTTCTGGTCCGAGCGCGGCGGCGTGCGCCGTCTGTACCGGCGTCCGGTCGACGGGAGCCGCGACGCGGAGCCATTGATCGAACAGCCGCACGGCCGGCCGGTGACGACGACGCCCGACGGGCGCTTTCTCGTCACCAACCACACCTTCGACATCTGGCTGGTGCCGCTCGACGGAGGCGGCGAGCCGAGACCGTTGTTGCGCACCGAGTTCGTCGAGGGCAACGCCTCGTTCTCGCCCGACGGCCGGTGGTTCGCTTACGTCTCCGACGAGGCGGGCCCGTTCGAGGTCTACGTCCGTCCGGTCGACGGATCGTCGGGTCGGTTGGTGGTGTCGCGCGGCAACACAGACGACGTGATCTGGTCACCCGCCGGCGACGAGATCGTCTACCGCTCGTCGGGTCAGGTGTTCGCGGCGCCGGTCGAGATCGCCACCGGCGGCGCCGCGCCCCGGATCGGCCAGCCGGTCGCGTTGTTCGCCGACCGCTTCCTGCTCACCACCGCCCGCGACATGGACCTGTCGCGCGACGGGCGCCGCCTGCTGATGCTCGCCGAGGTCGAGCCCGCCAAGCTGGACTTCTTCGAGCACTGGTTCGACCCGTCGTCGGCGACGCCGCGGTAGGGGAGCGGCGCGCGTCCGCGTGCGCTCCTGATACATTCCGCCGCGTCCCGATGGAAGTCCGCTGCGACGGCGTAACGCTCGCCTACCCCACCCGGAGCGGAAGCTCGACACTCGCGCTCGCCGACGTCACGGTGTCGCTCGGCTCGAGCGAGCTGGTGTGCCTGGTCGGCTCCAGCGGCTGCGGCAAGTCGACGCTGCTCAAGATCCTCGCCGGTCTGATCGAGCCCACCGCCGGCTCGCTCACCACTCGCTTCGAGCCGGACGAGGACCGGCTGCCGCGCGCGCTGGTGTTCCAGGACCACTGCGTGTTCCCGTGGATGAACGTGCTCGACAACGTCGCGTTCGGCCTCGAGCGGCGTCGTCTGGGGGAGGCCGAGAAGCACGCGCTGGCGCGCGCCTTCATCGAACAGGTCGGGTTGGGCGCGTTCGCTGCGAGCTTTCCGCACGAGCTCTCGGTGGGGATGCGCCAGCGGGTGGCCCTGGCGCGCGCGTTCGTCGCCAACCCGCAGCTCCTGCTGCTCGACGAGCCGTTCGCTGCGCTCGACGCGCTCACCAAGCTGGTGTTGCAGGAGGAGCTGGTACGGCTGTGGAGCCTGCACCGCTCCCTGATCGTGTACGTGACGCACGACCTGACCGAAGCCGCCCTGCTCGCCGACCGCGTGCTGGTGATGTCGGGCCGACCGGGCTCGATCGTCCTCGACGTCCCGGTGCCGCTGCCCCGCCCGCGCGACCTCCAGGATCGCGCCAACCCGGTGGTCGCCGAGGTGGCGCGACAACTGTGGTCCGCGCTCGAGCAGGAGGTGCGACAGGGCCTCGGCTCGACGCGGGAGTCGGCGGCGTGAGCGCTCCATCCGTCGCTCGCGAGGGCGTCGCCGCGCCGGACCACGCGCCGGCGTCACCGCCTGCCGCGTTGCCGGTCGCGCGCGCCGCGCCGCGGCTGCGCTGGGCGGCGCCGGCCCTGGCGGTGGTGCTGCTCGCGTCGTGGGAGCTGCTCGGCAGGCTGGAGTGGATCCCGGTCACCTTCTTTCCACCGCCCTCGGTCATCCTCGCAACGCTGGGTCGCATGACGGCCAGCGGTGAGCTGCCGCGACACCTCGGCGCGACCTTGTCGCGTCTCCTGCTCGCGCTGGTGTGGGGCGGCGGCGCCGGCCTGGTGTTGGGCATGTGCATGGGATACTCGACGCGCCTGCGCACCGTGCTCGATCCGTTCGTCGCGGCGCTCCATCCGGTGCCGAAGCTCTCGCTGCTGCCTCTGATCATGCTGATCTTCGGGATCGGCTGGTTCTCCAAGGCGCTGGTGGTGGCGGTGAGCACGTTCTTCCCGATGGTGATCAACACCATGGTGGGAGTGCGCCAGATCGACCCCGACTACTTCGACGTCGCCAAGGTCTACGGAGCCAGCCGCTGGCGCATCTTCCGGCGCGTGGTGCTTCCCGGCAGCCTGCCGTCGATCCTGGCCGGCGCCCGCATGTCGATGAACCGCGCGCTGGGCGCCGCCATCGGTCTCGAGCTGATCACCGCCGACACCGGCCTCGGCGCCATGCTCTTCTTCGCCTGGCAGACCCTGCGCACCGAGCAGATCTACGCCACCTTGTTCGTCATCGCCGTGCTCGGGTACCTCTTCCGCGTCACCACCGACGGCCTGGTGTCGAGGCTCGTGCCGTGGCAGCGCGAGGTCGGCGGCGAGTAGCGCCGCCTCGACTTCGCGAGCCAGGTCTCGCCGTCGAGGATCGCGAGGCGGCGGCGCGGTGTAGATTCGTCTCGAGATGGATCCCCAGCCATCAGCGACGATCGAACGGCGCGACTTCCTGCGCCGCGCCGGCGCGCTCGGCCTCTGGTGCGCGGCGATGACTCGAGGAGCGCGTGGCGCCGACTGCGGCATGCCGCGGGTCACGGTCCGTCGACTGCCCGGCAGCCCGATCATCCGCCCCCACATGGACGCCCGCATGGGTGGCAACGTGCAGGGCCCGTCGTTGATCCGGGTGCCGGACTGGATCGAGAGTCCGCTCGGGCGCTACTACCTGTACTTCGCCGATCACAAGGGCGCGTACATCCGACTGGCTTACGCCGATCGCGTCGAAGGTCCATGGCGC
>DATAFT010000531.1:0-2039 GCA_036257295.1 Thermoanaerobaculia bacterium | reverse complement strand
CACCGGCCGGCCGGTCGCCGCCGGCGAGGCGCTCCAGATCGGCCTCGCTAACCGCGTGGTCGCGCGCGGCCACGCGCGAGCCGAAGCGGAGTCGCTGGCCGCCGAGATCGCGCGCTTCCCCCAGCTCTGCATGCGCTCCGATCGCTTGTCGGCCTACGAGCAGTGGGACCTCTCGCTCGATCGGGCGCTCTACCGCGAGTACGAGCACGGCTGGCGCACGATCCAGTCCGGCGAGACGCGCGAGGGCGCCAAGCGGTTCGCGAGCGGGCGTGGCCGCGGCGGTCGGTTCGACGATCTCTGAGCTGCTCGAAGCCCTCTACTGCTCGACGATCGTGACGCTCGACGCCTGCGGCCCCTGTGCTCCCTGCTCCTCGGCGAAGCGGACGCGGTCGCCGAGCTTGCAGTCGTCGAAGCCCTGACCGAGGACGCTGTTGCGATGGAAGTACACCTCGCGGCCCTCCGGGGTGGCGATGAAGCCATAGCCTCGATCCGAGAACAGCTTGGAGATCGTCCCTTCGGGCGGCCCCCCATCGTGGCTCTTGGTGTCGCCGCGCTGGCGGCGCGCGAAATCCTGGAGCTGGCGGCGCGCGGCGTCGAAAGCGTCGCGCATCACCACGGTGATGTCCTCACCGGTCTGGCGAGTGACCACCAACTCCTTGCCCGGGACCGAGAGGTCGACGCGCACGTCGTACGGACCTCCGGTCCGGTGATGGTTGCCGGGGCCCTCGATGGTGACGTGGCAGCGGATCAGGCGCGGATAGAACTTCTCGAGACCCGCGGCCCGCTCCCGGATCAAGGACTCGAGAGCGTCATTCAGCTTGAAATGATGAGGCGTGATCTCCACTGGGATCTGCAAGCCCACCTCCTGGTAGTACATCCGCCCGCGAGGCCGGGCGCGAAAGCTGAATGTTAACGCGCTTCGGGCCACCCCCGCCCCCACCGGGGATGGGCCAGCCGAGCGGCACTATTCCCGCCGCGTGCGCGCCTGCCGGTGACGGGCGATCGATGCATGCTCGAACCCATGCAGGTCGTTCGCATGCCGCCTCACCTTGGCGATCGCCTCGACGATCTGATCGACGTCGCGGTCGTCGCCGAGGAACAGGTAGTGCGGCAGCCAGACCGCCTCCTCGTAGGCGGCGCGCTCGGCGTTCGGACAGGCGGGCTGCCCCGCCCGCGACCGTTCGGCCCAGGCCGGAAAGCGATTGGGGTCGGGGGTGAGGAGCGAGCTCCGCGTCAGCGCGTCGTAGAAGTGGGCCTCACACGGCACCCCTTCGGCCTCGAGCGCCGCGACCAACGCTTCACGGGGTAGATCGTCGAATCGCTGCGTCGAGTACCGCAGCACGATCTGATAGGCCGCCTGCCGCGTGATCCGCGGGTCGGCGGCGAGCGGCTCGAGGCCATCGATCGCACCGAGCGCGCGCTCGAAACGCGCGACGTTGCGATTGCGCCGCTCGTGCTGGGCTTCGAGTCGGCCGAGCTGGACCTCGAGGATCGCGGCCTGGAGGTCGCTCATGCGGTAGTTGTGACCGATCACCGGCGTGTCGGCCGCGCGGCCGGGCCGCTGGCGGCCGCAGTTGGCCAACGCGAACAGCCGATCGAGCACCCCCGCGTCGTTGGTGACGACGATCCCGCCTTCGCCGGCGGTCATCAGCTTCGAGGTCTGGAAGCTGAACGATCCCGCGATGCCCCACGACCCGGCTCCCCTGCCACGCCATTGACCGCCGTGCGCGTGCGCGCAGTCCTCGATCACCACCAGGTGGTGCCGCTCGGCGATGGCGCCGATCGCGTCGAGATCGGCGAAGCGCATCCCGAGGTGCACTGGAATCACGGCGCGCGTGCGCGGTCCGATCGCCGCTTCGAACGCGGCCGGATCGAGACAGTATGTGTCTGGCGTGACGTCGGCGAAGACCGGGACGCAGCCGGCGAACAGCACCGCGGCGGCGGTCGCTTCGAACGTGTACGCCGGCACCACGACTTCGGAGCCGGCTTCGACGCCCGCGGCCTCGAGCGCGATCTCGAGCGAGACCGTGCCGTTGGCG
>DATAFT010000184.1:0-9353 GCA_036257295.1 Thermoanaerobaculia bacterium | reverse complement strand
CCGGCGTCGACGCGCAGGCAGAACTGGGTCGCCTCCTCCTTCTCCTCCTCGGCTCGACCGCCACCGGCCTGCTGGTAGTCGCTTCCCACCGCTTCGGTCAGGCTCTTCGGCATGCCAGGCAGGTCGACCTCGTGGACCTCGAAGCGGTCCGCCGCGAAGAGACGAACGCTCTTCAGGCTGAGCGCGAGCAGGAAGAACTCGCCTCGATTCCCGAGCGTCGGCAACAGCGGCAGCACGTAGAAGCGGCTGCCGACGACCAGCGTCTCCTCGAGCGGCAACGGCACCCTGAAGACCCGCGAGAACCCGGGCGCGAGATAGACAGCCAGGCCGTCTTCGGGGGAGCGCCACAGTCCCTCGTCGGCGAGCAGCTCGTGAGCGGGTCGAAGCGTCTCCTCGATCCGATCCTTGCGCAGTTGGTGTCCGGTCAACTGGCCCGCCGCTTCGCTCAGCAGATTCTTGAGCCGGATCTTCGCCTGCTGCACTTCCTTTCCGGCCCGGTGCGTCGGCACCAGGATCGAGGCGCAGTGACTCTCCATCGACAGCAGCTCGTCGAGCTGGGAACGATCGGGGACTGGCATCTCGGGGTACCTCCTCTCGAGTCGAGCAGACTCTTTTCATTATTCATGTTTCATTATTCATGCCCGATCGATCGCCCACCTCAGGCCTCTGCCGGATGCGCCACGCGAAGAATCTCCCCGTCCTCGAAGCGAGCGGACGTAAGATCCGATCCGAATGCAGCCCTCGCGGCGCCGTCTGCTTGCGCTCCTCGGCGCGCTCAGCCTCCTCCTCGCCGTCAGCGTCGTTCTGTACCTCGCCGGCATGCGATCCTCCGCGATCGTGCTGGTTGCCACGATCGCGGGAGGAGCGCTGGCGCTGGTGGCGATACCTCTCTATCTGCTGCCCGAGCTGGAGCGTCGATTCCAGCTCCGGCTTCCCGAGCAGATCGGGGGCGTCCGCGACGGCGTTCTGTTCTTTCGCGACGGCGCCGCGATCTCAACACTGGCCGGCGAGCTCGAGCGCGGCGGGCTCGATTCGACGGTGCTCGAGACCGACCAGAACGCCGGTCGCGATCTTCAGGCCCGCGGAAGGCGGGTGGTCTTCGCGAGCCCGGGGCCCGGCCTCCTCGACCGTCTCGACCTGAGCGGCGTGCGCGCGATCGTCGCCAACGGCGGCGACGAGGAGAACGCGGCGATGACGGTGGCCGCGCGCCAGGCCGGGTACGAAGGAGAGATCCTCGCCATCGCCGAGCAGGCGCAGCACGTCAAGGCGCTCACGCTCGCCGGCGCCAACCGCGTCTTCGCTCCGCGTCAGGTACTCGCGGCGGCGCTCTCGGCGCGCGCCAGCGAGCGGGTGAACCCGCGCATCGTCGGCGCGCAGGCGCTGGGGCGCCGGTTGGTCGTGAGCGAAGTGAAGATCGGCGCGCGCAGCCCCATCACCGGCAAGTCCCTGCGCGGCGACGACATCGCCCGGCGTACCGGAATCGTCGTGATCGGCCAGTGGCGCACCGGCGAGCTGCAGGCGCCGCTCGAAGCCGACTCCGTCATCGATCCCGACGTCGTGCTCATCGTGGCCGGCTCCAACGACAATGTCGCCCGCTTCCGCGAAGCCTGCCTCGCCGGCGTCGCTCCGCCGGGGCGTCCCTTCGGCATTGCCGGCTGCGGCGAGGTCGGGCGCAGCGCGGCGCAGATCCTGCGCGGCGCCGGCGAGGCGGTGGTGACCGTCGACGTCCACGGCGGCGACGGCATCGACGTCGAGGGCGACGTCAAGAATCCGCGAGTGCTCGAATCGGCGGGTGTGCGCGACGCGCGCTCGGTCGTGCTCGCCATCGGCGGCGACAGCGCCGCGTTGCTCGCGGCGCTGGCCATCCGCGATCACGCGCCCGACGTGCCGGTGCTGGCGCGGGTCGACCACGCCGAGACCGTCGAGCGGATGCGCCGCGCCGGCGCAGAGTTCGCTATCTCGGTGGCCCAGGTGGCGGCGCAGCTCGTCTCGGCGCGCCTGCTCGGCCGCGAGGCGATCCTCATCCATCCCGCGCTCAAGGTGCAGAAGGTCGCGAGCTCGAGCCTGATCGGCCGCCATCCCGCCGAGCTCGGGGTCCGGGAGCGTACCGGCGTCTCCGTGATCGCGATCGAGCGGGGCGACGAGGTCATCGTCGCCGTCGACCCGTCGTTCACCTTCGAGGACGGCGACGCGGTCTACGTCTGCGGCGACGATGGCGGCATCGCGAAGTTCGTGCACACCTTCCCGGCGCGGCCGGCGACCGCGGTGCCGAGGGCGATGGCGGCCGGCGAAGGCGCGGCGGTCTGAGCCCGGCCCGCGTCAGGCCGTGAACGCCGCCGCCAACGCGCGGTCGAAAGTCTTGATGCCCTGAACCTCGCGTCGACGGCAGCAGGCGAGGTGAAGAAGGTCCCTCGCGCCGAGACCACGATGAATGTCGGCCAAGGTGCGGGCCTGCCGGACGTCCTCGCCGTCGACCGGCCACACGGTTCCGATCGTCGACCCCGCCAGCGCCAGAGCGGCGTCGAGCGTGGCGAGGCGACCCACCGGTAGATAGACGTGCAGCAGCTCTTGAAGAACCTCGGCAGACGTCGCGAGCGGTCGCGCCGTCGCCAGACTCTCTTCGAAAAACGCGCGCGCCTCGTCGCGCAGCGGGTGCGCCGCGCCTACCGCGTACACCAGGACGTTGGCGTCGACGAAGATCATCGGCGCTTGCGGGACGTCGAGCGCCGGCTGACCGTGCGTCCCTTCGAGCCGGTTCGGCTGGTGTCGCCGAGACCCGGTCGCACCGACCCCTCCGACGGCACGCCGAGACCCTCGCGCATCGACCCGTCGAGCACGGCGAGGTGCTCTTCCCAGTCCGGCTCGCGGCCGAGCTCTCGAGCGTCGCACTGGGCAAAGAAAGCACGCAGCTCGTCTACCGTTCGGATCCGCGTCGACTCACTCTCCTCGGCCGCTCGATGCAGGGCAGCCTCTCGCAGCCACGCGCTCAGTGAGAGCCCACGCCGCTGGGCCAGGCTGCGGAACCGGTCTCTTTCTTCAGGGTCGAGGAGAACCTGAATCCGTTCCATGAGTAGCGATTATACGTATGTGTAGCTCTCATACATACCGGAGCGACTCGAGTCCCGGCGCGCCGTCCGGGCGTCCGCCTCGCGTGAGTAGAGCGGTGATAACTTCACCAGTCCCCCCCGGAGGTCGCCATGAAGTCAGACGGGTTGAACCGCACCAATTCCAAGGGCAAGGCCGCCGAACCGCCGCCCCTGGCCAAGATGGCGAGGGCCAACGACGAGCCGGAAGAGGCCAACATCCACAAGGTCAGGGAGCTCCTGTTCGGATCCCAGGCCCGCGAGTTCGACTCGCGGCTGGCACGCCTCGAAGAGCGCATGGCGCGCGAGACTGCGGCGCTGCGCGAGGAGATCCTCAACCGCCTGGGCTCGCTCGAGGACTTCATCAAGCAGGAGATCCAGGCCGCGACCGAAGCCCAGCGTGAGGAGAAGGACGCGCGCGCCAAGGCGGACCGCGAGCTCTCCTCCGACCTCGCCAAGACCAATGACAACCTGACGCAGGGCCTCGAGTCCGCGCGGGAGCGCGCCAAGACCAGCGAGCAGAAGCTGCGCGAGAGCCTGCTCCAGGAGTCGAAGAAGCTGTCGACCGAGATCCAGCAGAAGCACCTCGAGCTGCAGGGTGTGCTCGAGAGCGAGGCGAGCGACCTGCGGACGGTGATGACGCCGCGCCAGAGCCTCGGCGACCTGCTCACCGAGATCGGGCTGCGACTCAAGGGCGAGCTCGACCTCCCAGGAGCCGACTGAGACCAGCAGGGCGCTGAGAAATGCAGTGTGTCAGCGCCCTGCTGGCTATCACACTGGGCGATCCGACCCGGCGGACCGGGTCGGTCGCCTAGAGGGATTGCGGATGGATCCCGGCCGCGACTCCACGCCTCTCTCCATCACCCCCGAGGAGCAATCCGAGATCGAGGAGCTCCGCCGGCTCCTCCTGCCCACCGAGCGGGCGCGACTCGAGCGCGTCGAACGGCGACTCGACGATCGCGCCGTCACCGCCGACCAGGTAGGCGACGTGATCGCCGGCGCCATCGCGGCCGGCGGGGCGCGCGATGCCGAAGCCCTCGACGCCGCGTTGCAGGACCCGGTCTCGCGCGCCATGCGCCGCTCGGTGCGCGAAGACCCGCAGAGCGTCGCCGATGCTCTGTTCCCGGTCATGGGCCCGGCGATCCGCAAGGCGATCGTCGAGACCGTGCGCGGCATGTTGGAGTCGACCAACCGCGCGATCGAAGCGAGTCTTTCGGTGCAGGGCGTCCGCTGGCGCCTCGAAGCGTGGCGCAGCGGCAAGTCGTTCGCCGAGATCGTCCTGCTCCACAGCCTGGTCTATCGAGTGGAACAGCTTCTGCTCATCCACAAGGAGACCGGTCTGCTGCTGCGCCACGTGGTGGCGCCCGACGCCGCGGCGCAGGATCCCGACATGGTCTCCGGGATGCTCACCGCCATCCGCGACTTCGTGCGCGACTCCTTCGGCGGCAAGTCCGGCGATTCGCTCGACGTGTTCCAGGTCGGGGAGCTCGAAGTGCTGGTCGAGGACTCGCCACGCGCGGCGCTCGCCGCCGTCGTCCGCGGCCATCCGCCGCCCGAGCTGCGGGTCGAGCTCGAGCGGGCTCTGGAGGCGATCGAGGCGCGCTTCGGCACCGCGCTCGACAGCTTCAGCGGCGACACCGCGCCCTTCGCAGGCGCCAAGGACGCGCTCGACTTCTGCCTGCGCACGCGCTACGAGGAGAAGCATCCGCGCGGGCGCGGGGCGGTGCGGATGGTCTGGCTCGCCGCCGCGGTGATCGCCGCGCTCCTGATTGGATGGCTGGTGTGGTGGCGCGCCGATCATCGCCGCTGGACGCGCGCGATCGCGGCGCTCGACGCGACGCCGGGCGTGGTGGTGACCGGCAGCGAGCACCGCGCCGGAGCGGTCGAGATCGCCGGCCTGCGCGATCCGCTGGCCGAGGAGCCGATCGCCATCCTCGAGCGCGCCGGCGTCGATCCGACGCGCGCCCGCCTCGCGCTCGAGCCCTATCAATCGCTGGAAGACCAGATCGTCGCGCGCCGTCGAAATCAGGAGCTGCGCCTCGAGCTCGACGCCATGGCGCGCCGCGTCGAAGCGACGCCGATCCTGATGCGGCTCGACAGCACCGAGATCCTCCCCGAGTCGCTGGTCTGGCTGCCCGGCCTGGTGCGCGACGTCGAACGCGCGCTCGACCTCGCCCGCGGCGCCGGTGAGGACGCTACGGTCGAGGTCATCGGTCACACCGATCTCTCGGGCGACGAACGGCGCAACGACCTGCTCTCGAACCGTCGCGCCGACCGGGTGCGCGAGCTGCTGATCGAGCGCGGCCTGCCCGCCGAGCTGGTGAGCACCCGCGGCGTCGCCGCCCGCGACTTCACCGGCGACCCCGAAGCCGAGAGCGATCTGGAGCGCAACCGGCGCGTGGACGTGCGGGTGCGCATAGGATCGGCGCCGGGAGGATCCACACCTTGATCGCTCACAAGGTCTGCATGCTCGGCTCCTTCGCCGTCGGCAAGACGTCGCTGGTGCGCCGCTTCGTCGAGACCCTGTTCTCGGACACCTACCAGACCACCGTCGGCGTCAAGGTCGACAAGAAGGTGGTCGACGTCCACGGCCAGCCGGTGACGCTGGTGCTGTGGGACATCCAGGGCGTCGAGGAAGCCGAACCGCTACGTCGCTCCTACCTGCGCGGCGCGCACGGCTACCTCGTGGTCTGCGACGGGACGCGCGGCGAGACGCTCGCCCAGTGCCTCGAGATCGCGGACAAGGCGAAGGTGTCGATCGGCGACGTGCCGTCGCTCCTGCTGGTCAACAAGGCCGACCTCAAGGACCAGTGGGAGATTCCGCTCGAGGTGCTCGACGGGCTGCGCGGCAAGGGCTGGCAGATCCTCGAGACCAGCGCCAAGGATGGCCAGAACGTCGAGGAGGCGTTCCAGATGCTGGCGTCTTCCATGGTCAGCTTGATCAAGAGCTGAGGAGATCGATGAGCGACCTGCCCGACATCGTCGATCAGTATCTGGACATGATGCGCCTCGCGCCGGAGCGGCTGGTCTACGTCCTCGTCGATCTGCAGGGCAACGTCACCAGGTGGGGTGGCGACCAGGAGCTGCTGCGCGGTCGACGCATCCTGGTGGGTGAGCCCGCAACCGACCAGCTCGCGGGCCTCACCGGCATCGTGCCGGTCGGCCAGAGCTCGGTCGTCATCTCGAACTTCGAGATCGAGCCCGGGGTGGTCGTCCATCTCCACGCCATTCCATCGCCGGTCGGCGGGTGCCTCCTGCTGCTCGACGCAGCCGCCGAGCACGAGGAGAAGCGCAAGAAGCAGCAGAAGCGCTACGACGAGAAGCTCGCGACGCGGACCAAGCACCGGCGCAAGTGAGCCTGCGAACGGTGAGCAGAAACGCTTCGATCGCAGCGGCGCGGATCGCAGTCGCGGCATGCTCGCTGATCGCGACCGCGGCTGTACCTCCTCCCGCAGCGGGTGAAGCGCGCGAGGAGGCTCGCGGCTACCTGCAGAAAGTCGGTTTCGCCGCTGAAGACCTCGCGGCGCTCGACGCCGGCCAGGTCATCGCGCGCTCCGAGACCGCCAAAGGCACCGGCGAGATCGTCGCTATCGCCGCGGTCAAGATTCGCGCGCCGCGCGACCGCACGCTCGCCTACTACGGCGAGATGGTCAAGTTCGTCGACGGCAAGGTGACGCTCGCGTTCGGCCGATTCTCGACGCCACCCGTGGCCGCCGACGTCGCCGGCCTCGCCTTCGATCGCGGCGAGGTGGACGACATGAAGTCGTGCCGCCCGGGCGACTGCGACGTCCGGGTCGGCGGCGCCGGCCTCGAGGCGTTGCGCACGGCGATCGACTGGAGCGCCACCGACTACGTCGAGAAGGTCAACCAGTTCGTGCGCGAGTCGGCGCTTCGCTACGTCACCGCCTATCAGGAGAAGGGCGACGAAGCTCTGGTGACCTACAACGACAGCAACAAGCCGGTGAGCCTGAAGCAGCAGTGGCAGGCAATCGTCGCCAACTCACCGTACTTCCACGTCTATGCGCCCGAGTTGAAGGACTATCTAGAGCGCTACCCGACCGCGAAGCTGCCCGGCGCTCGCGACGTCTTCTACTGGGTGAAAGAGAACTACGGCGCGCTCAAGACCGTCATCAGCATCGTGCACACCGTGATCTACGAGCCACCGAGCAAGCCGGACTGGGTGCTGGTGGCGCAAAAGCACATCTACGCGAGCCACTACTACGACGCGTCGATGGCAATTGCGAGCCTGCTCGCCGCCGAGGAGGCCGGCAAGCCGGTGACCTATCTGATCTACGTCAACCGCTCGCGGGGCGATCTACTCAAGGGTGGCCTCGGCGGCGTCAAGCGGACGGTGGCGAAGGACCAGGCGAAGAAGGCGGCCGAGCAGACGCTGGGCGCGATCCAGCAGGTGCTCGAGCGCGCCTATGCCGGGCGGTAGCGAGCGTGGCGCACTGGACCGCGCTGCCCAGACCGATTCGGTTGTACCTCGAAGCCGAAGGCATCGCGAAGAAGAGGCTCGCCTTCCTGTTGGTCGACGGGCGTGGCATCGTCACCGACTGCGGCGGCGATGTCGCGATGCTGGCGCCGCGCCAGATCGAGATCGGTCTGCCAGCGTCGAAGCAACTGGCCGGTCTCTCCGGTCTGCTGCCGGCGGGCCAGAAACCGACCGAGATCCCACATTGCCAGTTGGAGCCCGGCCTCATCGTGCACCTGCACGTGTTTCCGACGGAGGACGGCGATGCGGTGGTGTTGGTCGATGCCGCGCCCGAGTCCGAGTCCAAGCGCAGGCGCCTGCAACTGCGCTACGACCGGAAGCTCGCGAGCCGGCGCAACCCGAGACGCTAGCGACAAATCGATCGCGAAATCGATCGCGCCCAGACGATCAGACCGAAGAGAGCTGCCTCGTTGACGGCGAAGTTCGCAGTCTCCCTAACTCCCCGCTCCAGGAAGCGAGTCGACAACCGCGTCGCGCGCAAGGGGATAACATGACTGCGGCCGCCCGTGCTCAGAATCGCACGACTGCGTATCGAGCCTTGCGGGCCGCCGAGTCGAAGCGGTGGCGCAACATCCGAGTAGCGATCCCGGCGCTCGTTCATCGCACGGGGTGAACCGCGCCTGGTACGAGGGCGTGTTCGAGGAGGCGCTGGCGAGCCCGATGCCGGAGGCCGAGCCCTATCGCATCCTCGCCGAGATCGGGCGCGGCGGGATGGGCGTGGTCTTCAAGGCCGAGGACCCGCGGCTCGCCCGCTTCGTCGCGCTCAAGTTCGTCGCAGCCCACCACGCGCTCGGCGCCGAGGAGGGGAGGCGCCGACTCCTCGCCGAGGCACGCGCCGCGTCCGCGCTGGACCATCCCAACATCTGCACCATCTTCGACGTCGGCGAGACCACCGACGGCCGCCTCTTCTTCGCGATGCCGTTCTATCAGGGGCGGACACTGGCGAAATGGATCGAGGAGGGCGCGCTCACCGTCGAGCGGGCGGCGGCGATCGCGGTGCAGGTCGCGCGTGGTCTCGCCCACGCGCATCAGGTCGGCGTCATCCATCGCGACGTCAAGCCCTCGAACGTGCTCGTCACCGACGACGGCGAAGTGAAGATTCTCGACTTCGGCCTGGCCAGGAGAGACGCCTCCAACCTCACCCAGCCAGGAGTACGCCTAGGAACGCTCGCCTACATGTCGCCGGAGCAGGCTCGCGGCACGCCGGTCGACCTCCGCACCGACGTCTGGTCGTTGGGCGTCGTTCTCCATGAGCTCTTCACCGGTCGACATCCATTGCCGATCGAGAGCGAAGCAGCTCTCCTCCACTCCTTGCTCAGCGACGACGACACCCTTCGACTGAGCGAGGATCCCGCGCTGCCGCCGCTCTGGCGCGTCATCGCGGGCAAGGCGCTGGAGCGCGCGCCGGAGCGGCGTTACCGGTCCATGCACGACATGCTCCAGGACCTGATGGCGCTGGAGCAGGAAGTCCACCATGGCTCCGGCGGCGTGGTCGGAAGCCGGCGTTCGCCGAGCGGGCCGGCCGCGATCGCGCGCACGTCGAACAACGCGACCGGCGTGCACGATCCTCATGCAGCACCGAACGCGCCGAAGACGTCGTCGGTCGCGTTCGCCGATCGCCATCGCTCGGTGGGGCGGGAGCTCGAGCTCGACGAGTTGCGCCGCGCCTGGACCGCCTGTACCGGCGGTACCGGCCTGGTGGTATGCCTGACCGGCGAGCCCGGCATCGGCAAGACCACCGTCGCCGAAGACTTCCTCGCCGAGATCACCGGCGG
>DATAFT010000471.1:0-5942 GCA_036257295.1 Thermoanaerobaculia bacterium | reverse complement strand
GTGAGCGGCTTCCCGATCCGCATACGCGCGAGGTCGATGAGGTAGAGCTCGCCGGCCGATCCCTCGCGCCCGCTCCAGTCGCCGGCCAGCAGCACGTTGCCGGCGGAGACGTCGCGGTGCCAGAGGTCGGCGTCGTGCATGCGCCGCAGCATCGCCGCGAGCCGCGCCAGGAGGAGCCTGCCGTCGATCTCGGGGAAGAGCTCGCGCTCACGGCCAGCGTTACGTGCTCGCCAGAAGTAGCGAGCCTCGGTCACGGAGTCGAGCGGCTCGTAGAGAAAGAAGGAAGCTCCGGCGCCGTCGGCCGACTCGAGAGCCGCCACCGGACGAGGCACCGGAACGCCGGCGGCGAGCAGTGCGGTGCTGGCGTCGAAGCTGCGCTGCGCCTTGCTTCCCTTGATCCGGCGGGTCAGGCGCTGGCGCGCATTGCGCTCGCGGAAGACCTTGACCACGACCGCGAGGTCGCCCGCGCCCGAGGCGAGCCGGGCCCGATAGAGGTAGTTGCGGCCCCAGTGGACGGTCTTCTCGGCCGCCGCGGGATCGATCACGCGGCGCAGCTCGCCCACGTCGGCGGTGAGCCCGGCGCGCAGCTCGCCGGAAAGCGATCCGGCCGCGAACCGGCGCCGGTTCGCTGCCTCGCCCGGGGGCGGCGCCTCAGAGATCGAGGACGTCGAACTGCTCATGGTGAAGCTGCGAATCGCCGCGCAGCAGCACCTTGGCGCCGATTCGAGTCTCCAGCTCGTCGAGCACGGCGCGCTCCTCGCCCTCGAGCGCCGCCACCACCTCGGGGTGCGCGCGCACGAGCAGGCCGCCGCCGCGCGGCGAGCGCCCCCGGTGCTCGAGCACCTCGCGGCGTAGATCGAGACACACCGTGCCGGTGGATTTCACGCGTCCGCTGCCGCGACAATAAGGGCAGGACTGGGCGAGCTGGGTGAGGAGATCGGAGCGGCTGCGCTTGCGCGTGAGCTCGACCAGCCCGAACTCCGAGATGTTGAGCACCCGGGTGCGTGAGCGGTCGCGCTCGAGCTCCGCCTCGAGCAGCGCGAACACCGTCTCGCGGTGCGCCGGTTCCTCCATGTCGATGAGGTCGATCACGATGATGCCGCCGAGATCGCGGATGCGGATCTGGCGCACGATCTCGCGCACCGCCTCCATGTTGGTGCGGAAGATGGTCTCTTCCAGGCTGTCGCGGCCGACGTACTTCCCGGTGTTGACGTCGATCGCGACCAGCGCTTCGGTGGGATTGATCACCAGGTAGCCGCCCGAGCGCAGCCACACCTTGCTCTCGAGCGCGGCGGCGATCTCCTGGTTCACCCCGAAGCGTTGGAAGAGCCCGGTCTCACGCGCGTCGAGCCGGACCCGCGCCACCAGCTCGGGCTGAGTGTGCGCCAGGAACTCCACCACCTCTTCGTAGAGGTCCTCGCCGTCGACCCACAGCGCGTCGAAGTCGCCACCGAACAGGTCGCGCACTGCGCGCAGCGCGAGGCCGAGATCGCCGTGGAGCAGGCTCGGCGCCCGCGCCACCGTGGCGCGCCGCTCGATCCCGCTCCACAACGACTCGAGGAACGCGGCGTCGGCGGCGAGATCCTCGCTCGACCTCCCTTCGGCCTCGGTGCGGGCGATCAGCCCGGCGGCCGACGGCTTGCGCTCGGCGAGGATGGCGCGCAGTCGCACGCGCTCGGTCTCGTCCTGGATCCGGCGCGAGATGCCGAGGTGAGCCGAGCCGGGAAGGAAGACCAGGTAGCGGCTGGGCAGCGTGATGTGAGCGCTCACCCGCGCGCCTTTACCGGCGAGCGGGTCCTTGCGCACCTGGACCACGATCTCCTGTCCTTGCTTGAGCAGGTCGACGATCGAGGGGCGGCTGGCGGCCGCCTCCTCGGGATCGCCATCGCCATCGTCGTCGTCCTCGTCGCCGGGCGCGGCGGCGTCGCGCTCGGGACGACCGTCCAGCGAAGCCTCGTCGTCGGTCACGGCATCGCTGACGTAGAGGAAGGCGTCGCGCTCCAGGCCGCAATCGACGAACGCCGCCTGCATGCCGGGAAGGACGCGGGTGACGCGACCCTTGTAGAGGTTGCCGACCAGGCCACGCTGGCGATGGCGCTCGAGCACCACCTCGGCCAGGCGATCGTTCTCGAGCACCGCGACGCGCGTCTGGTGCGGGTCGCGCTCGATCAGCAGCGTCTTCTTGATCAACGATTCACCCAGCGGCGGAAGTCGACGCCCAGGATCAGGCCGGTGACGAAGAAGCTCCAGATCGTGAACGATCCGCCGTAGCTCATGAACGGCAGCGGAATGCCGGTGATGGGCACCAGGCCGATCGCCATCGCGGTGTTGTAGAGGACGTGAAACGAGAGCACCGCGAGAAATCCGACCACCAGCAGGATCGCCTGTCGATCGCGGGCACGGCTCGCCACCCGGACCCCGCTCCAGAGATAGTAGAGGTAGAGCGCGAGCACGACGACCACGCCGACGAATCCGCGCTCCTCGGCCAGCACCGCGAACGCGAAGTCGGTGTGCCGCGCCGGCAGGAAACGAAGTTGGCTCTGGGTGCCCTGGAGATATCCCTTGCCGAGGAGCTCTCCCGACCCCACCGCGATCTTGGCCTGCCGGATCTGGTAGCCCGCCCCCAACGGATCGGCCTGGGGCGAGAAGAAGGTGCGGATGCGGTCGCGCTGATAGTCCTGCAGCGCGAACGCCCAGCCGGCGGCCGACAGGACCAGCATCGCGACCAGCGCCGCCGTCACCACTCGCAGGCGCAGCCCAGCCAGCCACACCAGGGCGCCCACCGCCGGAAGCAGGATGAGCGCGCCGCCGAGATCGGGCTCGAGCGCGATGAGCAACGCCGGCAGCGCCACCACGCCGGCGACCACCACCAGCTCGCGCGCGCGCAGCCGGTCGTGATCGCTCCCGCCGAGGTAGCGCACCAGCACCAGGATGGTGGCGAGCTTCATCAGATCCGACGGCTGACCGCCGAGCCCGCCGATCCCGATCCAGCTGCGGGCGCCGCCGGCCTCGTGGCCGTAGAGGAGCGTGAGCACCAGCGCGACGATCCCGATGCCGTACAGCGGCAGCGCTACTCGCAGCAGCGTGACGTGGCCGATCGCGAAGCCGACCACCATCGCGACCACTCCGACCGCGACCCACGCCGCCTGGCGCGGCAGATAATCGACCGCGAGCTCCGTCGACGCGCTGCGCACCACGGTCAGGCCCAGCACCGCGAGCAGCACGGCGCACGCCGGCAGGCCCCAGGCCAGCGTCGGCAGGCGCCGCAGCAGCGGGCGCTCTTCAGGTATCCCGAGGGACGGGAAGCGACCCGAGATATCTCTCATAGAGGAGCTTGGCGAGCGGCGCCGCCGCATCGGAGCCGTGGCCACCGTGCTCGACGAACACGACCACCACCAGGCGAGGGTCCTCGACCGGCGCGAACGAGGCGAACCAGGCGTGATCGCGTCGCTCGTACTCGAGTCGCGCCGAGTCGACGTGCGTCTCCTGGTTGATCACCTGCGCGGTGCCGGTCTTGCCCGCGACGCGAATCGTGGCCAGGCGCGCGCGCCCGCCGGTCCCACCCTCGTTGACCACCGCGGCGAGCGCGTCCTTGACGAAGTCGAGCGTCGCCACCGACACCCCGGCGTCGCGAGCGGGCGGCGGCGCGAGGCTCCGCGACAGGTGCGGCTGCACCACGTGGCCACCGTTGGCGACGGTGGCCATCATCACGGCCACCTGCAGGGGAGTCACCAGCAGCGGGCCCTGGCCGATGGAGACCGACACGGTCTCCCCCGGGAACCACATGGTGCCGCGCTGGCGCAGGCTCCACTCGCGATCCGGCACGAGACCCGCCTTCTCGCCGATCAGATCGATGCCGGTGACCTCACCCAACCCGAGCCGCTTCGACCAGCTCGCGATCGGATCGATCGTGAGCCGCGCGCCGAGGTGGTAGAAGTAGACGTCGCACGACTGCGCGATCGCGCGCCTCAAGTCGACGCGGCCGTGGCCGCCGCGCTTCCAGCAGCGGAACCTGTGATTGAACACGCGGGTGGCGCCCGAGCACGACACCGCGTCGTTGGGATCCACCGTGCCCTGCTCGAGCGCGGCGATCGCGGTCACGATCTTGAACACCGACCCCGGAGGGTAGGCGTTCTGCATGGCGCGGTTCTGCAGCGGTTGGTGCGCCGCTTCGACGATCGCGCGCCAATCGCTGTGCTCGATGCGGCGCGCGAACACGTTGGGATTGAAAGACGGCGCCGAGACCATGGCGAGGATCTCGCCGTTGCGCGGATCGAGCGCCACGGCGCTCCCCACTTTGTCGGCGAAGAAGCGCTCGGCCTCCTGCTGCAGCTCGAGGTCGAGCGTGAGCTCGAGATTGCCGCCCGGGTGGCTCGGCTGGCGCAGCTCCTCGTGCACGAACTTGCCCCGGCTGTCGACCACGACGACGCGGCGGCCGTCGGTGCCACGCAGAATCGAGTCGTAGGTCTGCTCGACGCCCTTGACCCCCACCAGATCGCCTGGGTGCAGCTCGGGGCGCCGGTCGAGCGCGCGCTCGCTGGCCTCGCCGAGGTAGCCGACCACGTGCGCGGTCTGGGTGCCGTGGCGATAGAACCGGCGCTGCCGTACCTCGATCTCGAACTCGGGATGCTCGAGCGAGGCGGCCTCCATCCTCGCTACCTGGTCGAGCGTGAGGTCCTCCGCCATCACCAGCGGCACGTAGGAGGCGCTATCGGTGGAGGCGGCGACGATGCGCGCGAACTCTTCCTGAGGGCGTTCGAGCGTGCGCGCGAGGAAAGAGAGACTCGACTCCAGCCCCCCCCGTCCCAACCGGGGATCGGACAGGCTCGCGCCGCGGCCGCGATCGAACAACAAGAAGTAGCTGGGGACGTTCTCGACCAGCGGCCGCCCTTCACGATCGAGAATGACGCCGCGCGGCGCTTCGACCTTGAGCTCGCGCAGCCGGTTGTTCTCGGCCAGCTCGCGGTAGTAGGCGCCGCGGACGATCTGGGTGTACCAGTAGCCGACCAGGATGGCGGTGAAGGCGACGCCGAGCAGCATCGCCAGTTGCCACATGCGCTGCACCAGCAGGCGCAGCCGTTCCTGAGAGTCCATCGCGGCGCCTACTCCAAGACGACTTCCGCCCGGCGTCGGGCGCGCCAGGTCCGCCACGAATCGCCGGCGTGCTGATAACCGGCGACCAAAAGGGCGCCGGCCGGACCGGCCAGCGCCACGCGCAGGCCGAGCTCGAGGGGCGCCACCGGCTCGGGCTGCTGCGTGAGCAACATCAGCAGCCCCTGCACGATCAACTGCTGGATCAATACGGCGCTACCGAAGTAGAGCGCCACGTAGTAGCTCTTGTGGAAGTCGACCAACCGCACCGTCCGCGCCATCGCGAACCCGATCAGTGTGGCGGCGAAGCCCTGCAGTCCGTAGAGGCCCCCACTCAAGCCGTCGTGAACCAGGCCGATGGCGGCGCCCTGGGCGGCGGCGGCGCCGGGCCGCGTGGTCATCGCCAGGTAGGCCACCACGATCAGGAACGGATCGAGCAGGCGCGCGGCAGGCGGCACCAGCGCCACCATCACTAGGTGGGTGAGGAGAGCGAGGGTCAGAGCCGCGGCGAACTTAAGGGCTCGCACTCGTGCTCCCCTTGAGCCGGCCGGGGAGGCTGTCCGCCAACAGGACGAAGACCTGGTCGAGCATGCCGAAGTCCGCGGCGGGTGCCAGTCGGATGGAGTGGAAGAGCTCGCCGCCCGGCTCGATCGACACCACGGTCCCGATCGGCACGCCGCGCGGGTAGAGACCATCGGTACCGGACGAGAGCACGCGGTCGCCCACCTGAACGTCGGCCTGGAGCGGCACATACTCGAGCGCGAGACCGTCCCGGCCGGCGCCGCGCACGATGCCCTGGCGGCGGGTGCGCTCGACCATCGCGCCGACGCCCGAAGCGCGGTCGGTGATGA
>DATAFT010000469.1:0-4041 GCA_036257295.1 Thermoanaerobaculia bacterium | reverse complement strand
CTACCAGCGCTGGAACGCGCAGACGGTCAAGCCGTTGTGGACCACGCGCGGGGACCTGTGGGTCAAGCTCCAGGATCTCCTCGACGGCAAGCCCCTGAAGACACTCGAAGGGCCGGGGCCAGGCATCGTGCGCCTCCCGATCTGATCGAACGGACGGGCAGAGGCGAGCTGCTCGCCCACCCTCCTTCCCGTTAGACCTATACGCATATATCATTTGAGCCGACCCGGTCAGGGACTGCAGGGAGGTTGGAACCGCATTCCGATCATGGAGGTTCTCATGCGAACGCGGCCCGGTGCGAGCCCCCCCCACCCCAACCGGGGATGGGCCAGGCTCGCTCTCTGTCTCGTCGTGTCCGTCGCCGCGTCGCTGTGCGCTCCGGTCGTCTTCGCGCAAGACGACGAGCCGAACAACAACTCGGCGACTGCTTCGCCGATCGCGCTGGCGCTCGGCGACAGCCTCTCGATCGACGGCTCGCTCGACCTATCGGGGGCCGACTTCGACTTCTACGCCATTCCGATGACCGAGCGCCAGATCCTGATCGCCACCACCAAGCCCAAGGGCGGGGTCTTCGACCTCCCCGACACGCAGATCCTCGTCCTCGACTCCGACGGAACCACCGAGATCCTGGACAGCGACGACGCCGGCGACGATTTCCCCGAGGGCAGCGAGTACGGATCGACAGTGCGCTTCCGCGCGCCGCAGGCCGGCACCTTCCACCTGGTCGTCACCGGCTGCTGTGACTCCGCCAGCCACGGTGAGAGCGGCGGCTACGAGCTGCTGGTCGGTCTCACCATCGAGATCGCCGAGTCGACGCTCGACACCGATCCGGCGAACGACGCCACCGCCGGCGCCGACGACCTCGGCATCGACGGCGGCGGCAGCGTGCTCCACGTGGCGACGCTCGACGACCCGGCCGGCGGACCCGGCGACGTCGACACGTACCAGGTGTCGCTCACCGGCAACGACACGTTGATCGCGACCACCGTGCCCTTCGGCGGGACGCTGGACAGTCCGGACACCCAGATGGGCGTGTTCGATGGCACCACCTGGTTCGTGATCAACGACGACGCCGGCGACGACGAACCTCAGGGCGAAGAGCTGGGATCGACCGTGCGCTTCAAGGCTCCGAGCACCGGCGTCTACTACCTGGTGATCTCGGGCTTCGACGACGCCAGCGACGACGTGCTCGACGGCGAGCACAGCGAGACCGGCGACTACGCTTTCGTCGCCAGCGTGGTGGTCCCGCAGGAAGCGCCGGAGATCCCGACGCTGTCGCAGACCGGTCTGGGCACGCTCGTGTTCCTGATCGCTGTTGCTGCCTGGGTCTTGGCGCGCCGGCGCGCCTAGCTCCGCGAATGGTGCTCACCATTCGCTCCGCTAGCTTGTTGTCGGCGCCGAGGACGGCGCGGCTCCGAAACCAGCGGCTCCTTTCGTCGTAATCGACACTGGGCCCCTTCGACGGGGTCAGGAGACGCCGCGCTTGCACCAGCTTCTCGCCGACCTGCGCTACGGCGCGCGCATGCTGCGCAAAGCGCCGATCTCGACTTTGATCGCCGTCCTCTCGCTCGGCTTCGGCATCGCCATCAACACCACCTCGTTCAGCGTCGCCTCCGCCTTCCTGTTCGAGAGCTTCCGCTGGCGCGAGCCCGAGGAGGTGGTCTTTCTCCTCGAGAGCAATCGCAACGACTCCGAGGACCGTGGCGTGTCGCCGGCCAACTACCTGGCATGGAAAGAGTCGAGCACGCGCCTCGCCGGCCTCGAGGCCTACGAGATCCGGCCCGCGAACCTGACCGGGGGCGACCAACCGGAGCGCATCGACGTCGTCGACACCACGCCGGGGGTGTTCGAGCTGCTGGGACGCCGTTGCTGCTCGGGCGCGGCTTGCGGGAGGGAGATGCCGGCACCGACCAGGGCCCGCGCGCCGCGGTCATCACCCACCAGTTCTTCGAGCACCGCTTCGGCGGCGATCCGAAGGCTCTCGGCGCGGCGCTGTCGGTCGACGGTGAGCCGCACACGGTGGTGGGGGTCCTGCGCGACGATTTCGACTTCCTTCCCGCCGACGTCGAGATGTTCCGTCCGACCGAGCTCGCCACGCGCCGCCACGACCGCGAGAGCCACGACCTCACCCTCCTCGGCCGGCTCGCTCCGGGCAGCACGAGAGACGATGTCGCCGCCGAGCTCGGCGCCGTCGCCGAGCGGCTCGCCGCGGAGCACCCCGACACCAACCGGGGCTACGGGGTCCACGTGCGGACCATGCGCGAAGTGTTCCCCGGCCGGACCGACACGCTGCTCCAGGACATCCTCCTCACCGTGTCGGCCCTGGTGCTGCTGATCGCAAGCGCCAACCTGGTGAGCCTGTTCCTCGCCCGCGGTGACGCACGCCGCACCGAGCTCGCGCTGCGGTTCGCGCTGGGCGCCGGGCGCGCGCGGCTCGGCCGCCAGCTCTTGACCGAGAGCCTGTTGGTGGCGGCGATCGGCGGCGCGCTCGGTGTCGTGGGGTCGATGGTGTGGCTCCGCGCGCTCGGAGACTTCTTGCCGGCCCTGCTCCCCGAGGTGTTTCACCCGAAAATCGACGGGCTGGTGCTCGTCTACGGGGTCCTGGTCTCGCTGCTGGCCGGCGCGCTGCTCGGCATGGCGCCCGCGCTGCAGGCCTCGCGCGTCGATCCAGCGGTCGCGCTGGGCGAGACCAGCCGCGGCGGAAGCGGCTCGAAGCGGCGGCGGCGCCTGCGCGCGGGGTTCATCGTCGCCGAGACGGCGGGTGCGCTCGCTCTGCTGACCGCGGCCGGGACGCTCACCGACACCTTCAACTCCTTGGTTCGCGAGAACGGCAGCCTGGTGGTCGACGGCGTGCTCACGCTGGAGTTGACCGCGGACGAGCATCGTTTCCCGGCGGATGGTGACGTCGTCACCTTCTATCGAGACGTGGTGCGGCGGTTGGCCGACCTGCCCGGCGTCGAGAGCGCTGCCGGCCTCACCACGCTGCCGCGCACCAGCAACGACCCGCCGCGCACTCAGCTCACCATCGACGGCCGGCCCGCGCCGTCGCCCACCGAGGCGCCGTGGAGCGGGTGGCAGTCGGTGACGCCGGAGTACTTCTCTACCCTCGGCGTGCCCATCGTCGCGGGACGTTCGCTCCTGGAGTCGGACCGCGCCGACGCGGCGCCGGCGGTCGTCGTCAACGAACGCTTCGCCCGCATGCACTTCCCGGTTGAAGCAGCGCTCGGCCGCCGAGTGACCATCCTCGGAGCTTCGCGCGAGATCGTCGGCATCTGCGCCGACTTCGTGCAGTCGCGGTTTCCCGATGCGGAGCGCACCGAGGCGGCGGTGTTCGTGCCGTTCGAGCAGCATCCGATGCGCACACTCAGCCTGGCGGCGCGCGTCGAGGGCGATCCGATGGCGTTAGCCTCCGCCGCGCGGCAGGCGGTGTGGCAGGTCGATCCCGATCAACCCGTGGTCGGGTTGCAATCCTTGCGCACCGCGATCGATGTCTCGCTCGCGGGGCCGCGCGTCTTCGGAACGGTTCTGACCATGATAGGAGCCGTGGCGCTGGCGCTCTCGGCGATCGGGATGTACGGTCTGATCGCGCACGACGTCTCCCAGCGCCGCCGTGAGCTCGGCATCCGCATGGCCCTCGGCGCCGCCCCCGGGCGCGTCGTCACCGCGATCACGCTGCGCGGTCTCGCCATCGCCGGAGTCGGCATCGCGATCGGGTTGCCGGCGGCATGGGGGATGGGCCGAGTGATCGCCGCGGCGTTGCCAGGCATCGCGTCGATCCATATCGGCTCGGTCGCGATCTTGATCCTCGTGCTGGCCGCGGTCGCGCTGGTCGCGAGTAGCTTGCCGGCGGTCAAAGCGTCGAGGATCCGTCCGGCACGCGTGCTACAGGAGGAGTAGCAGCGCCGAATCGGTCGGCGCCGCGGTTGGCTCCGAAACTAGCGGCTCCTTTCGTCGTAGTCGACAGTAGCCCCCATTCGCGCGGGGCCGGAAGGGGTCGCGCCGTGCACGAGCTTCTCGCCGATCTGCGCTACGGCGCGCGCATG
>DATAFT010000448.1:0-7621 GCA_036257295.1 Thermoanaerobaculia bacterium | reverse complement strand
AGGCGACGACGGCGAGCGAGCGCCGCCTCACGCTCCGGCCTCGACCGGCTCGGGCGCCACCGCATGGAGCGTCTCCTCGGCGAGGCGCAGCCAATCGCCGTCGACCATCGGCACGGCCAGAACCCCGCTCGGACTGAAGCTCGCGCTCGGATGATCCGACACGAAGCGGATCAGCTCCGGCACGTCGATCCGAGCGTCGCGCCGCATGCGGATCACCAGCTTGCCGCGCCGGCCCACGATCGACTGCACGCGCAGGCGCTCGGCGAGGCGCTTCAGGTCGGCGAGCCCGGCGAGGCGCCGGACGCTGTCGGGCGGCGGCCCGAAGCGATCGTTGAGCTCTTCGAGAACTACGCCGGACGGCTCGGAACCCGAGCCCAACCGGCGGTAGATCCCCATGCGAAGGTTCTGGTCCTGCACGTAGTGGTCGGGGATGGCGACCTCGACCGGCAGATCGATGGTGACCGAAGGCGCCTCCTCCTCGGGCTCCTCGCCCTTGAGCTCGCGCACGGTCTCCTCCAGCAGGCGCAGGTAGGTCTCGATCCCCACTTCGGCGATGTGCCCGCTCTGCTCGGCACCGAGCAGGTTGCCGGCGCCGCGGATCTCGAGGTCGCGCGCGGCGATGCGGAAGCCGGCGCCGAGCTCGGTGAACTCGCGAATGGCGGCCAGACGCTTCTGCGCGTCCGACGGTAGGACGCGGTCTTCGGGCACCAGCAGGTAGCAGTAGGCGAGCTGGTGGCTGCGACCGACGCGGCCGCGGAGTTGGTAGAGCTGCGCCAGGCCGAAGCGATCGGCTCGGTGCACGATCATGGTGTTGACGTTGGGGATGTCGATCCCGTTCTCGATGATGGTGGAGGCCACCAGCACGTCGTACTCGTGCGCGGTGAACGCGTGCATGCGGCGGGCGAGCTCGCGCTCGTCCATCTGGCCGTGGCCGATGGTGATGCGCAGGCCGGGAATCAGCTCGCGCAGCGTCGACGACATCCGCTCGATCGAGTCCACCTGGTTGTAGACGTAGTAGACCTGCCCGCCGCGCTCGAGCTCGGCTTCGATCGCTTCCTTGATCAGCTCCTTGTTGTAGGGAACGATCTGGGTCTCGATCGCCATGCGGTCCTTGGGCGGCGTCTCGATCAGCGAGAGGTCGCGCACTCCGGCGATCGAGAGCTGGAGCGTGCGCGGCACCGGCGTCGCCGACATCGCCAGCACGTGGATGTTCTTGCGGAACTGCTTGAGACGCTCCTTCTGCGCCACGCCGAAACGCTGCTCCTCGTCGATGATCACCAGGCCGAGCTTCGCGAACTCGAGGTCCTTCTGCAGCAGGCGATGGGTGCCGACCAGGATGTCGACCTTGTGCTCCTTGACCGCCTTGGCGATCTCGCGCACCTCCTTGGCGGTGCGGAAGCGCGACACCATGTCGACGCGCACCGGGAACGCGTCCAGGCGCCGGCGGAAGGTCTCGAGGTGCTGATCGGCGAGGATGGTCGTGGGCGCGAGCACCGCCACCTGATAGCCCGAGTCGACCGCCTTGAACGCGGCGCGAATGGCGACCTCGGTCTTGCCGAAGCCGACGTCGCCGCACAGCAGTCGGTCCATCGGCCGGGTGCTCTCGAGGTCCTGCTTGATGGCCTCGGCGGCCGCGAGCTGGTCGTCGGTCTCGTCGAACTCGAACGACGCCTCGAACTGCCGCTGGAGATCGGAGTCGGGGAACAGCGCCGGCGCCTGCGAGAGCTGGCGCTCGGCGTAGAGCTTGAGCAGCTCCTTCGCCATGTCGCGGACGCTCGCGCGCACGCGGCTCTTGGTCTTGCGCCAGCTCGATCCGCCGAGACGGTCGAGGCGCGGCGCGACGCCTTCGATGCCGCTGTAGCGCTGGATCTGATCGAGGCGCGACAACGGCAGCAGCAGGGTCTTGCCCTCGGAGTACGCGATCTCCATCACTTCGACTCCGCCCGCCGGCGCTCCCGCCTCGCCGCCGTCGTCGTCGTCGAAGCCGTCCCAGGCGTCGGGCGGTGGCGCCGCGAACGGAAGCGGGCGCAGTCCGATCACCTGACCGATGCCGTGGTCGGCGTGCACCACGAAGTCGCCCACCTTCAAGTCGCGCAAGCCGCTGAAGAAAGCGCCGAGACGATCGCGCGCCGGTCGTCGCGGCGTGCGCCGCGGGAAGAGCTGCTCCTCGGCGAAGACGACGACCTTCGCCTCGGGCAGGCGGAAGCCGCGCTCGATCTCGCCGTCGACCAGCTCGACGCCGCCGCGGCCGAAGGACACGTGGTAGGGCTCGAGCGCCTCGCGCACCCGCGCGTGCTCCGACGCCGGCGCTACCACCAGCAGATTCTCGCCGCGGGCATGCGCCGTCTCGACCTCGCGCGGGAAGCGCGGGAGCTGATTCAAGAAGCGATCGGTCGCCGAGGCGCGGAAATCGGTGACGCCGTCGCGCGTCGGCGGCAGGTCGAGCAGGCGGACGGAGGCCGAGGCGATCGTGGATAGCACGCGATCGAGATCGAACACCAGCTCGGCGGGCGCGACCGCGAGCGCCCCTTCCTCGCGCCTCGCCTCGAACTGCGTCTCGAGCGACGCCGCGCCGTGTCGCGCTTCGCGCTCGAGCGTCTCGGGCTCGACCGTGATCACCAGCGGCGACTCGACGCTGTCGACCAGCGATCGCGGATGGCGCGTGAGCAGCGGCAGCAGGTTCTCCCACCCGGGGAAGGTCGCGCCCTCTTCCAGCCCCGCGAGGCGCTGACCCGCTTCGAGACCGAGCTGGTCGCCGACCAGCTCCGCCAAGCGCTCGCCGAGGAGCCGCGCCTCGTCATCGCCGCGCGGGAACAGATCGAGCGGCAGCACGGTGGCGCGCTCGATCTGGCCGGAGCTGCGCTGGCTCACCGCGTCGAAGGTGCGGATCGAGTCGATGGTGTCGCCGAAGAGGTCGAGCCGCAGCGGCTCGTCGTGGCCGGGCGGGAAGACGTCGAAGACGCCGCCGCGGATCGCCAGCTCGCCGACGCTGGTGACCAGATCGGTGCGATGGTAGCCATGGCGCACCAGATGCTCGACCATCTCCTCGACCGGGTGGTCCTCGCCCACCGCGAGGGTGAGCACGCTCGACGTGAACGAAGCCCGCGACGGCAACCGGCGCTGTAACGCGCGCGGCGTCGTCACGATGGTGGGGCGCGCCGCCGCGAAGATGCGGTCGAGCGCCGCCACTTCCTGAGCGCGCACGGAGAGCGGGACCTCCGCCTCCTGGTAAGGGGAGAGCGTCGGGGCGGGGAACCACACCACCTGGTCGCCGCGCTGCGCGAGGGTCGACGCCGACGACGTCCACTCGCGGGCCTCGGTCTCGTGCGGCACCACGATGACCAGCGGCCGGTCGAGCTCGGCGGCCAGCGTCTCGAGCACCCAGGCGGCGGCGCCCGCCGGAAGGCCGGTCAGGACCGGTGTGGCGCTGGTTGCGACGCCGCCGCGCACGGAGTCGCGCAGGCGTTGGTAGAGCGGGCTCTCGCGCAATCGCGACGCGAGTTGATCGAGGATCTCGGCCAAGCGGTTGGAAGCGGCGCGGAAGGGCGCGCCCGAGGGCTCCAGAGGTTAGGATACCGCGCTCGACTGTGAGACTCTTGCCGGCGCTCTCGCCGAGGTTCTGGGAACGATAGGGCGCCGAGGCGCTCGGGAGAAGCGGTCGGTATGGCAGCTTCGACGGCGCATCGCTACGGCAACACCACCGCCACGCTGCTGGGCCTGGCCGGACTCCTCCTCGCTCCGCCGGCGGGTGCCGGCGTCGCCGTCGGAGGCGAGTTCCAGGTCAACTCGTACACCACGGGCTACCAGGCCTCTCCGTCGATCGCCATGCATGGCAACGGCGACTTCGTCGTGGTGTGGTCGAGCGAGGAGCAGGATGGCGACGGTGGAATCGGAGGCATCTTCGTTCGCCGGTTCGACTCGGCCGGCAACGCGCTGGACAGCGAGCTCCAGGTCAACTCGTTCACCCTGGACAATCAGGGCCATCCAGCGGTGGCCACCCAGAGCGGCGGCGCCTTCGTCGTGGTATGGGAGAGCCATCAAGACGGGGACGTCTACGGCGTCTTCGGCCAGCGCTTCGGCTCCTCGGGCGCGAAGGAGGGCGGCGAGTTCGAGGTCAACACCCATACCGTCGGCTACCAGAAATCTCCGGCAGTGGCGGCGGACGCTGACGGAGACTTCGTGGTCACCTGGAGCAGCGCCGAGCAGGATGGCTTGGCAGGCGGGATCTTCGGCCGTCGCTTCGACAGCTCGGGCACGCCGCAGGCCGTCGAGTTCCAGGTCAACTCCTACACCTCGTCGGCACAACAGCAGTACAGCGCGGTGGCGATGAGCGCCGCGGGCAGCTTCGTCGTGGTCTGGGAGAGCGGCGGCCAGGAGGGCGATAGTGGTGGCGTCTTCGCCCAGCGCTTCGACGCGACCGGCGCTCCGCAGGCAGTCGAGTTCCAGGTCAACTCCTACACCACTTCCAATCAGCAGTATCCCGACGTCGCCGCCGACGACCTCGGCGGCTTCGTCGTCGCCTGGGAGAGCCTGACGCAGGATGGCTCCCTGTTCGGGGTTTTCGCCCAGCGATTCGCTTCGACCGGAGGCCGTCTAGGCGCAGAGTTCCGGGTCAACGTCGGTGTCGCCAGCAACCAGCGAGACGCTTCGATCGACGTGGAGGGCGACGGCGACTTCGTGGTGTCGTGGCAGGGCCTCGACGCCGCGGGCTTCGGCGTGTTCTTCCGCCGCTTCAGCGCGGCGGGCGTGGCTCAGACCGGGGAGGTTCCGTTCAACCCCGTCACCGCCGGCAACCAGATCCGGTCCAGCGCGGCGATCGACGACGACGGCGACTTCGTCATCGCCTGGCAGAGCTACCACGACGGGTCCGCGAGCGGCGTCTTCGCGCGCCGCGGCGATTCCGTGGTGCCACCGACAGCCACGCCGACCTCGACCAGGACGGCCACGCCGACGCGCACGTCCACTCCCACTCCGAGCGTGACCCCGACTCACACGCCGACGCCGAGCGTGACGCTCACACCGAGCGTGACGACGACGCCGACCGCGACTCTCAGCCCGACGCCCACGGCCACCAGCGATGGCGCCGTCCTGGACGTCGACGACGACGGCACGGTGGCCCCTCTCACCGACGGCCTCCTCGTCCTGCGCCATGCGTTCGGGTTCACGGGCGCCACGCTGGTAACCGGAGCGGTCGGCCCCGCTTGCGGGCGCTGCACCGGCCCCGACGTCACCACCTATCTGACTTCGATCGCCGACCAGCTCGACGTCGACGACAACGGCGCCTTCGCGCCCCTCACCGACGGCTTGCTCGTGTTACGCCACATGTTCGGGTTCACCGGCGCCACACTCGTCAACGGCGCGGTCGCGGGCAACTGCAACCGCTGCGACGCCGGCGACATCGACACCTACCTCGACGGGCTCGAGAACTGACGGCGACGGAAGTCGCCTCAGGTGCTTTCGTCGTTGCTTGGCGCTTGGAGCGCCGGTTCAAGGCGTAGACGGTAAGACGAACACGAGATCGTCCTCGCGCACCAGCCCGAGCTCTTCGCGCGCGAGCCGCTCGAGCGTGGCCGGGTCCTCGCGCAGGAGCTGGAGACGATGCCGCTGCTCCTCCAGGCGTTCCTCGGAAGCGGCGATGCGCACCGCGAGCTCGGCCTCGCGCTGTCTTACCACCTGCAGGTCGCGATAGCTCTTGGCGCCGGCGGTGGCGAGCAGACCGCTCACGAATATCACCGCGCCACCGAAGGCGAGGCGAAGCGGCAGGCTCTGGCGAAACGCGATCGACGGCGACCGCCGGCTCGCGCGTCGGGTGAATCGCCGGCGCGCCGGCGCCAGCTCGACGTCTTCGTCGGCGGGCTCGTCGACCGGTTCGAACTCGTCGGGCGCGGGATCCCAGCTCGCCGCATCGAGGTTGGCCCCACGATCGCGGCCGGGCGCGTCGAACGGCTCGCTCGTGGGATCTCGCGTCGAACGGGGCGATCGCTTCACGCGCGCCGCCTCTCGAACGCGGCCGCGCCCGGATAGGCCGCCGCGCTGCCCAACGCCTCCTCGATCGCGAGCAGGCGGTTGTACTTGGCGACGCGCTCGCTGCGCGCCGGCGCTCCGGTCTTGATCTGGCCCGCGTTGGTCGCCACCGCGAGATCGGCGATGGTGGTGTCCTCGGTCTCGCCAGAGCGGTGGCTCACGATATTGCGATAGCCGTGACGCTTGGCGAGTTCCATGGCGGCTAGCGTCTCGGTGAGCGTCCCGATCTGATTGAGCTTCACGAGCAGCGCGTTGGCCAGACCCTGCTCGATCCCGCGCGCAAGGATATCGGGATTGGTGACGAAGAGGTCATCGCCCACGAGTTGAACCTTGCTCCCGAGGGCCGCCGTCAGTCGTTTCCAGCCGTCCCAGTCCGCCTCGTCGAGCCCGTCCTCGATCGAGACCAAGGGATAGTCGTCGGTCCAGCGGCGGTACAGCTCGATCAGGTCGTCGGAGCTGAGCCCCTTCTTTCCCTCGCCCTCGAGAGCGTAGCGCGCAGTCGCCGCGTCGCGCTCGTTCTCGCGCAGCTCGCTGGCGGCGACGTCGAGCGCGAGCGCGACATCGGCCCCGGGCCGGTAGCCGGCGGCGCCGATCGCCTCGACCAGGAGATCGAGCGCATGCTGACTCGACTCGAGATCCGGTGCGAAGCCACCCTCGTCCCCCACCGCCGTGGAAAGGCCCCTGCGCTTGAGCGCCGCCTTGAGCGCGTGGTACACCTCGGCGCCGGCGCGAAGCGCCTCGGAGAAGCTCGGCATTCCCACCGGCGCCAGCATGAACTCCTGCACGTCGACCGAGTTGTCGGCGTGAGCGCCGCCGTTGAGCACGTTCAAGAGCGGCACCGGCAGGACCACGCTGTCCGCTCCGCCGAGGTAGCCGTAGAGCGGCATCGACGACGCGGTCGCGGCGGCGCGGGCCACCGCCAGCGAGACGCCGAGAGTGGCGTTGGCGCCCAGCCGGCTCTTGTCGGGAGTCGAGTCGAGCTCGATGAGGACGCGGTCGACGTCGGCCTGCGCGCGGGCGTCGCGGCCGGCGAGCGCCGCCGCGATCGGTTCGCGCACGTGCGCGACCGCGCGGAGCACTCCCTTGCCGCCGTACCGCTTGCCGCCGTCGCGCAGCTCGAGCGCCTCGCGGGTGCCGGTCGAGGCTCCCGACGGCACCATGGCGCGGCCGACCGCGCCGCCGTCGAGCCGGCATTCCACTTCCAGCGTGGGGTTACCGCGCGAGTCGAGCACCTCGCGCGCATGGAGAGCCACGATGTCGAACAAATTCGCCGCTCCGGAGCGCGTCAACCTTACCTCACCGCCGCGCGACGGCGACTTGTCGTGGTCTCGGAGAGCCCGCAGGACGGTATCTGTACTAGTTAGTTAGTACAGAATCGCCCGCCCATCGCGTGTTTAAGCCGACCGAATTTGTCCATTAACTGCCGAGCGAAAGTGTCCCATGGTTTGGAGCCTCCGGTAGGTAGACGAAGTGCTCTTGAGGAGCACCCTTGGAACGCCGTTTAGAGCGGTGAGTTCTGTAGCGCAAGGGTTCGGCGAGGGGTGAGGCAGGAGCGTTGGCGATGGGTTGGTCCTGGTAGTAGACGGTCCAAGAGCCG
>DATAFT010000436.1:0-15042 GCA_036257295.1 Thermoanaerobaculia bacterium | reverse complement strand
TCCGCCGCGACGAGGAGGCGGCCAAGAAGCCGCTCGCTCGCGACTACGGGACGCTGATCAGCACCTACCGCGAGGCCGAGGCGGTGGTGCGGGAGCTCACTCCCGAGAGCCCGTTCCTCCAGACCGTCGCCGCCGAGATCCGGAGCCTCGAAGCCGAGCGCGATCGCGTCTATCCCGATGCGCTCGCCGTGCTCGAGGGCGAGGTGTACGAGACGCCCTTCCTCGAGACCTTCCTCTCGAACTTCCCGGAGTCGGAGCCGTCACCCCGCGTCGCGCTCGCGCTGGGCGAGGCCTACGCGCGCCTGCGGCGCGAGACCGAGGCGGTCGACAACCTGTTGCTGGCGTGGCGACGGGGCGCCGACGGCGAGAGCGCCGAGCGCGCGCGCCGCGGTCTCTCCGTCCTGGCGCCGCGACTGGATCGTCTGGCCGCGCTCAAGACGCTCGCCGATCAGGACGACGACGCGGCGCTCAAGGAGCTCGCTTCACGGCGGCTCGCGACCCAGGTTTCCACCTTCGCCGAGCTCGAGAACGGCGCCGAGTACCTCGAGCGCTATCCCGAAAGCGACCAGGCGGCGCTGGTCGAGGATCGTCAGAACCATCTCGCGGAGGACCTCTACAAGGAGGTCATCCTGTACCAGAAAATGGGTGACAACGCGAAAGCGGTGCGCGGCATCCACCGCATCCTGACGCTCGCGCCGCTGTCGCCGGCGGCCAAGAAGCTGGGCGAATCGGTGGTCGCTGCCGGCTAGCGACCGCCATCGCTTTCCCGGGGGAGAGAGGGGCGCGACGGATCGTCACCCTCGCCGTCACGGGGGCTATTCGATGCCGGCTATAAATCGTTGCGCTATTGAGCCCTAACGTCGCTGTCCATATCATAGGGCCCGCAATGGCAGCTCAATCAGGAGCGGAGCAGCCGCAGGCCTTCGGCCGGTTCCGCGTCATACGCCCGCTGGGCCGTGGCGGGATGGGGATGGTCTACCTGGCCGAGGATCCGATCATCGGCCGGCAGGTCGCGATCAAGGTGGTGCGGGCCGAGCCCGGCCTCGAGGACGCCGAGATCCACGAGCTGCAGACCCGCTTCGAGCGTGAGTTCCAGTCCGCCGGAACGCTGTCGCACCCCAACATCGTCACCGTCTTCGACGTCGGCAAGGAGGGCGATTCGTCCTTCTTCGCCATGGAGTTCCTCCCGGGCGAGAGCCTCGCGGACGTCCTGCGTGGCAGCCGCGTCCTCTCCTTCAAGGAGATCGCGGAGTACGGCACCAAGATCGGCAGCGCGCTCGACTACGCCCACGATCACGGCGTGGTCCATCGCGACATCAAGCCCGCGAACATCCTGATCGACCGCAGCGGCGAGCCCAAGATCACCGATTTCGGCGTCGCCAAGCTGACCTCGACCAACCTCACCCGCACCGGCACGGTGGTGGGCACGCCCTCCTACATGTCGCCGGAGCAGGTCACCGGACAGCCGGTATCGGGCGCGTCGGACCAGTTCTCGGTGGCGGTCATCCTGTACCAGATGCTCACTGGCGAGCTGCCCTTCACCGGCGAGAACCCGACCACGATCCTCTACAAGATCGTCCACGAGACGCCGACGCGACCGCACGAGAAGAAACGCACCCTACCGCCGCAGATCGACCAGGTGCTGCTGCGCGCGCTGGAGAAGAAGCCCGAGAACCGCTACGCGCGCTGCATCGATCTCGCCATGGCGGTGCGCGAAGCGCTCGGCGTGGCCGCTCAAGAGCTCGACTTGGCCTTCGATCGTCCCGAGTCGACGCTCCAGATGCGCCATCAGGTCCGATTGCGCAAGAGTGCCGAGCGCAGAATGGGGCCGATGCTGGCCATCGGAGGCGGCGTGGTCGCGGCCGCCGCCCTGGCCTTCTTCCTGTTCGCGACCGATGCCGGCAAGGGTCTCCTCGGCGGTGGTGGTGGCGGCGGCGATGAAGCCTCTTCGCAGGCGCTGTCGCGCGCTGTCTTCGTGCAGGCGGCCGAAGGTGGCGCTGCGATCTGGAAGGATGGCGCCGACACCGGCCTGGTGGTGCCGGCCGAGGTGAAGCTCGAAGGCGCCGAAGGCGACGCCGTCCTGCTCGAGCTCAAGCGTGGCGACCGCGTGGTGGCGTCGAAGCGCCTGGTGATCGATCCGGCGATGCCCAACGAGTGGGTGGCCGACGAGGCCGCGGTCCCGGCGCAGAGCTACGCGGTGACGACTCGTCCGCCCGGCGCCAAGGTCTTCGTCAACGGCGAGCAGGTGGCCGACTCGACGCCAGCCGACGTCGGACTGGTGCCCGGGCAGGAGTACGAGATCCGCGTCGAGCTCGCGGAGCACCACCCCGAGACGAAGAAGTTCGCGTTTCCCGACGGCCTCGACCAGAAGACTCAGGAAAGCGGAAAGCTGAGCTTCAACCTCTCGCCCGTCGTCCCACCGGGCCATCTCCTGGTGGCGTCGGGCTATCCGGTCAAGGTCGAGGTCGGCGGCAAGAGCTACGGACCGGCGGCGAGCCACGACATCTCGCTCAAGCCGGGCACCTACCAGGTGGCCATCTCCTCGGACCCGGTCTTCCTCGCCGACAAGCAGCAGGTCGAGGTCGCGGCCAACGGCAAGGCCGAGCTCCAGGTGCCCCCCGCGGTCAAGTTCCGCGTTGCGGCGCAGCCGGGCAACTGCAAGGTCTTCATCAACGATCGCCTGATCGACGAGACTCCGTTCGACCAGCAGCTCGTCCCCGGCAGCTATCAGTTCCGCTTCGAGTGGCCCGGCCAGTCCAGGACGTTGATCGAGGACATCACCGCGTCGACCACCGAAGTCTTCGGAACGCCGGAGACGCGATGATCCCCCGCGCTCGAGTCCTCGCCCTCATCGCGGGGGGCTTGCTCTTGCTTCGTCCGCTCGCGGCACAGCAGGACGCTGCCGAGCGCCTGCTCGGCGAGGCGCGGCGACTCGAACGCGACGGCAAGCTCGGCGAGGCGCGGACCGAATACGAGCTGCTGGCGCAGCGCTTCCCGGACAGTAAAGAGGCAGAGCTGGCGCAGCTCGCGCTCGCGGAGTCGTACTGGCGGTCCGGTGATGCAGCGCGCGCGCAGGGACTGGTCGACGCGCTCACGGACGGCCGTCCCGACTCTCCCAACGCCGCCGCCGCCTGGGTGCTGCGCGGCCGCTTCCAGGCGCAGCGCGCCGCCAACCGCCAGGAGCTGTCCGATGCCCGCACCCCCTTTCGGCGGGTGCCGGTGCTGTTCTCCAGCGGCGAGTATCCGCAGCTCGGCGCGCGCGTCGAGGCGCGGGTGCGCGCCGGCGAGCTGAGCCTCGAGCTGGGCGAGCCCGACCGTGCCGCGCTCGAGTTCCTGGAGGCGATCGAGGACGAGAACCGGTCGCCGTGGCTGCCGCGCGCGCTCTACGGATTGGCGCGGAGCCTGTTGGATCGCGGCGACCGCGATGCCGGCGCCGACCTGCTGGAGCGTGTGCTGCGTCAGCCCGAGACCGACGATGGATTGCGGCGTGAAGTCACGACCGATCTCGCTTTCCTCGATCGGCACTGGATCCGCCCCGCTCTGAAGCAGCCGCGCTGGACGACCGCGCGCGCCGTCGCCGGTGTCGAGCTGCGGAAGCCCGAGAAGATGGCGGTTGCGGACGACGGTCGCCTCCTGATCTGGGACGAGGGTCTGGGCCAGGTGCTGATCCTGACCGCCGATCAGCAGGTCGAGACCCGCTCGCCGCAGACCCAGGTCCGGGACGTGTGGTGGAGCCCTGACGGCCGTCCGTTCGCCGCGGTGGCCGATGCCGTGATCGCGCTTGCCGATGGATCGCGTCAGGCGCTCACCGCCACCGGCACGCCGCTGCGCGACCTCGCCGCCGGAGCCACCGGCAAGCTCGACGAGCGGTTCGTCGTCGACCGCGACCGCAAGGCGCTCTATGCGTTCGACCGCAACGGCGAGGCGAAGACGCTCCAGACGGCGGCCGGCGACGTCGTCGATCTCGCCGTCGGTGGACACGGCGAGCTGCTGCTGCTCGATCGCAAGAAGAACGACGTGTCGCGGATCGGGGGGCTCGCGGCGGAGCCGGCGAAGGGCTTCGCCGGCTCTTGGCGGCGCGCCCACGCGCTGGCGGTCGACTCCGCCGGTTCGATCTATGTTCTCGACACCAGCGAGAATACGATCGAGATCCGCGACGCCGCGGGCGCCAACGCCGGGTCGATCGGTCCCGTCCTCCCCGGTGGCATCGAGCTCAAGAGCCCAGAGGACATCGGGATCGACGGCGCCGGCCGCCTCTACGTGATCGACTCGCGCCTGGCGCAGCTCCTGGTGCTGGAGTAGAGATGCTTCGACCCCGGCCTCTGACCGCCCTGCTCTGGATCCTGCTGCTGGCGCTGGCGCCGGCGATGCTGCTCGCGCAGCCGCGGCAGGTCGAGGAAGAGGATCTGCCGGAGCCCAACGTCTGGGAGCAGATCATCCCGACCTACGTCGAAGGCGAGAAGGTCTTCAACTCGAGGAGCCAGCCCGACTCGCTCGCGCTGTTCGACGAGTTCCTGCGTCAGGTGGAGGCCAATCAGGCGACCGAGGAGCCGCCGGACGAGATCCACCGACTAGTGGCCAACAGTGTGTTCTACCGCGCGCAGGTGAACTTCAATCTCGGCAAGACCGCCGACGTCGAAGCCGACCTGAGTCGTCTGCTCGCGCTCGATCCGGGCTTCGCGATGGACCGCAATCTGGTCTCGTCGAAGTTCGCCGAGCTGTTCGACCGCATCAAGAAGCAGACCGTCGGCTCCGTCGTCTTCACCGTCGATCCGCCGGACGCCGAGGTCGCGGTCGGTCGCTGGAAGGCCGGCGCCGACGGCCTCCTGACTCTGCCGGTCGGAACCCACGTCGTGCACGTCACGCGTCCGGGCTACACCTCCGCCGAGCAGGAGGTGGCGGCCACCATCGGCGAAACGCCGACCTTCAACGTCGTGCTCGAACGGCTGGCGGCGGTGCTCACCGTCTTCACCACGCAGGAGGACGTCGAGATCATGCTCGACGGCAAGCCGCGCGGCGCCACCAGTCTGGAAGGAGGCATCGATCCGGGGCAGGGCGCGCGTCTGGTCCTCGACGACCTCCAGCCCGGCACCTACGAGCTCGCCGCGCACCGGGACGGCTACCGCACCTACAAGGCGCGCGCCCAGATCGCAGACCTGCGCGACTACGTGGTGGGGCCGATCGACCTGCAGCCGACGGCCGGCGTGGTGGTCCTGTCCAACCTGCCCGCGGGGACCGCGGTGCGCGCCAACGACGAGCTGGTGACACCGGTGTTCGCCGCCGGCGCGCAGCCGCAGCTCGTGCTCAGTCCGGGCAAGTACAAGTTGGCGCTGTCGCATCCCGACCTCGGTCTGTTCGAGAGCGACGTCGACGTCGCCGACCAGGAGACCGAGACCATCGCGGTGAAGCTGCGTCCGCCGATCGTCCTGCTCGGTGTGCTCGGCGGTGACGAGCAGAGCGCGGGCAAGCTGCAATCGCTGCTCGCCTCCGGCCTGTCGAAGCTCGATCGCTACGCCTTCATCGACCGCGCCGCCACCGGCGCGCCGATTCTCGCCGCCGCCGGCATCGAGGTGAGCGATCTGCGAGCGTTCGCTCAGACCGGGCGCCGTCAGGCCATTCCCTGGGACAAGATCCGCGCCGAGGCCGATCAGCGGGCGAAGGGAGCGCTCTACCTCCTCGCCGTGCTGGCCGACGATCTGCTGGCGTCGCGCGCCCACCTGTTCGTCTTCCCGCAGGCACCGCTGCCGGCGCGCCCCGATCTGGTCGGGCTCGAGCTCACGGACCAGGGCATCGCGCACTTCGAAGCGCTGCTCGACGCGTCGGTGCTGTCGGATCGCCCCATCCTCGACGCCGTCCTGGTCGACGCGCCGACCGGAACCGGACCGCTGGTGGTCCACGTCGGTCCGAGCGGCCCCGCGCACAACGCCGGGCTCACCGCCGGCGATCGCATCGTCGACGTCGACGGCACCGCGGTCGCCACCGCCGCCGAGGTCGAGGCCGCTCTGGTCGCTCGCGTCGAGAGCCACGCCAAGACCGGCAAGACGGTCCCGATGCAGGTCGTCTCCGCCGCCGGTCCTCATCAGGTCTCCCTCGGCCTCGGCACCGGACCGGTGATCGTCGATCTGCGCGACGACGACGTGCTCTATTCGGTGGCCGCGTTCGAGCTCCAATCCGAGGCGCAGAACCCCGAGAGCCTGGTGCCCAAGTGGGTGGTCGGGCTCAACCAGGGCGTGGTGTATCTGCACGGTGGCGATCTGCAGGGTGCGATCCGCGTGCTGCGCGAGGTGAAGGCGCCGGAAGGTGCGCGGCTCGGCCGGGGCATGGCCGACTATTTGATGGGCCTCGCGCTGGCCGCCGCCGGAGGTGAGTACAGCGCGACGGCGAAGGAGTTCCTCGGCAAGGCCGCCGCCGACGGCGAAGCGCGGCTCTACCACGCCGACGGGCCGTTCGTGGCGCCTCGCGCGCAGGCACGTCTGCGGGTGCTCAACTGACGCGGCGGAGCATGCCCGGGAGGTCGGGTGGTGCCGGGCATGCTTCGCCGGAGTCGTCGCTCTACGCCCGCGCCAGTCGCTCGATGCCAGGCGGCGTGAGCTCGCCGGTCCGTGCTTTCCGCGGCGTGGGCGGCGAGCCGGTCTTCATCCGCGGCGCGCAGGGTGCTTGGCTCGACTCGGCTTCCGGCCGCCGCTCCATCGACTACATCGGCGGCTACGGCCCGATGATCCTCGGCCACGGTCATCCCGGCGTGGTGGCGGCCATCCGCGCCGCGGCGGCGCGCGGCCAGAGCTTCGGCGCTCCCACCATCGAAGAGGTGGAGCTCGCCGAGCGCATCGTCGGCGCTCTGCCGTCGGTCGAGATGGTGCGTCTGGTCTCGACCGGCACCGAAGCCACCATGGCGGCGCTTCGGCTGGCGCGCGCGGTGACCGGCCGCGATCGCGTCGTCAAGTTCGAGGGCTGCTACCACGGAGCCGCCGACGCCTTCCTGGTCGCCGCCGGCTCCGGAGCGGCGACTCTCGGCGTGCCCTCGTCGCCGGGCGTGCCGGCCGCGGTGACCGGGCACACGCTGCTGGCGCCGTACAACGATCTCGATCGGGTCGAGGCGATCTTCCGTTCCGAGGGAGCCACCGTCGCCGCCGTCATCGTCGAGCCCATTGCCGGCAACATGGGGGTGGTGCCCCCGGCGGCTGGTTTCCTCGAGGGTTTGCGGGAGCTCTGCACCCGTCACGGCGCCCTCCTCGTCTTCGACGAGGTGATGACCGGTTTCCGGGTCGCCTGGGGCGGCGCGCAGAATCTCCTCGGCATCGAGCCCGATCTCACCTGCCTCGCCAAGGTGATCGGCGGCGGGCTGCCGCTGGCCGCCTACGCCGGACCTCGCGATCTGATGCGTCGCATCGCGCCGGCCGGGGACGTCTATCAAGCCGGCACGCTGTCGGGAAATCCGATCGCGGTCGCCGCCGGAGCCGCCACCTTGGATCTCCTCGCCGCCGGCGACGGTCAGGCCTACCGCCAACTCGAGGCCACCAGCGAACGCCTGGCGCGCGGCATCGAGCAGGTCGCGGCGCGCCACGCCGTCCCCTGCGTGGTGCACCGGCAGGGGTCGATGCTGTCCTTCTTCCTGACCGCCGGCCCCGTTCGATCGCAGCGCGACGTCGATGCCTCGGATCGCGCCGGGTGGGCTCGTCTCTTCCACTCGCTCCTCGAGCGCGGCGTTCACCTGCCGCCCTCGCCCTACGAGACGCTGTTCGTCTCGACCGCGCACGGCGACGCCGAGATCGACGCCACCCTACGGGCGTTCGACGAAGGACTGGCCGCGTTGTAACGCCGCCCCGATTTCGTATAATCGCGGGCCGAAGAGGGAGTCGGTCGGAACCCTACAGAAGGAGAGAAGCTCGATGACGCACATCATTGCCGAGCCGTGCGTCGGCGTGAAGGACACCGCCTGCGTCGACGTGTGCCCGGTGGACTGCATCTACGGGAAGGACGAAGACTGGGAGATGCTCTACATCCATCCGGAGGAGTGCATCGACTGTGGCCTATGCGTCGACGCCTGTCCGGTTCAGGCGATCTTCCCGCTCGAGGAAGTGCCCGAGAAATGGAAGGAATACACCGCCAAGAACTACGAGCACTTCGGTTTCGACCCTCCCTGACCGGAGGCAAGCCAGGGCACCCGAGCCGAGCGGCTCGGTAGCCCGGTTCGAGACGGCCGATCCGCAAGGGTCGGCCGTTTCGCTTTTGGGGACAGGCTACTGTTCCTTGGAACACTGGTGGGAAGCCGCATGGTTCAGACATTAGTAGCCTGTCCTCATCCTTGACAGGAATACACTGAGATTTCCTGACTGTTTAGTTTGTCGAGCGCAGATCTGGCTCGTATGATCTGAATCGGGAGACTTCGGTCTTGGTTGAGTACCGCGACTACTACGGCACGCTCGGCGTCGACAAGAACGCCGGCCAGGCCGACATCCAGAAGGCGTACCGGAAGCTCGCCCGCAAGTATCACCCGGACATCAACAAGGACCCGGCGGCAGAAGCGCGCTTCAAGCAGATCGGTGAGGCCTACGAGGTCCTGAAGGACCCCGAGAAGCGCGCCAAGTACGACCAGTACGGGTCAGCCTGGAAGAACGCGCAGCGCTCCGGCGCGCCGCCTCCCGGCTGGGAGGGCGTCGAGTTCGACTTCGGCGGTCCCGGTGGCGCCGGCGGATTCGACTTCGGGGGCACCGGTCCTTCTGGCTTCAGCTCCTTCTTCGAGATGCTGTTCGGCGGCGGCGGGCCCTTCGCCGGCGCCGGGGGCTTCCCCGGCGGATCGGGACGCGGTCAGCAGGCGGCGCCGCGCCGCGGAGGCGATCAGGAGTCGCAGATCGCGATCACGCTCGAAGAGCTGGCCCAGGGCGGCAAGCGCCAGCTCACGCTGAGCGATCCGTCGAACGGGCGCAGCGAGACGCTCGAGGTCACGATTCCCAAGGGCCTCCGTCCCGGCCAGAAGATCCGCCTCGCCGGCAAGGGCGGACGCGGCGCGATGGGCGGCTCGCCGGGCGACCTCCTGCTCCAGGTCAATCTCGAGCCGCATCCTCACTTCCGCATCGAAGGCGACGACCTGGTGGGGCCGGTCGAAGTCTCCCCGTCGATCGCCGCGCTCGGCGGCGAGGCCAACGTCCGCACGCTCGACGGGCCGACCAAGATCAAGCTGCCGCCGGGCTCGTCCTCGGGCCGCCGCATCCGTCTGCGCGGCAAGGGACTACCCCGTTCCGGCGGCGAGCGCGGCGACCAGTTCGCGGAAGTGAAGATAGTGGTGCCGCGCACTTTGACCGAGGAACAGAAACGGCTGTTCGAAGAGCTGCAGACGCACGAGCCCCAGTGACGATCCGATTCGGCAGGGACGGAGAGAGGAACCACCATGGCGGACTTGAACAAGCTCACCGAGAAGTCCCAAGAGGCACTCCAGGAAGCGCAGAACGCTGCGGTCCGACACGGCCACCAGCAAGTCGACGCCGATCACCTGCTCCAGGCTCTGCTCGCGCAGGAGAACGGTCTCGTGCCGCGCCTGCTCGAGCGCTTGGAGATCCCGGTCGCGAACGTGCGCGGCGAGGTCGAGCGCTCGATCGAGCGCAAGCCGAAGGTCAGCGGCGCGGTCGAGGCCGGCAAGATCTACGTCACGCCCGAGCTCCAGCAGGTGCTCACGCGCGCGGAGGACGAGGCCAAGCGCCTCAAGGACGAGTACGTCTCGGTCGAGCACCTGTTCCTCGGTCTGCTCGACCTCCCCGCCTCCTCCAGCGTGGGTCAGACGCTGCGCAAGTTCACCGTCGATCGCAACCGCTTCCTCGCCGCGCTGCAGGAAGTGCGCGGTAGCCAGCGCGTGACCAGCGCCAACCCCGAGGTCGCTTACGAAGCGCTCGACAAGTACGGCGTCGACCTGGTGGCGCAGGCGCGAGCCAACAAGCTCGACCCGGTGATCGGCCGCGACGCCGAGATCCGCCGCGTGATGCGCATCCTCTCGCGCAAGACCAAGAACAACCCGATCCTGATCGGCGAGCCGGGCGTCGGCAAGACCGCGATCGTCGAGGGACTGGCGCAGCGCATCGTGCGCGGCGACGTCCCCGAGTGGCTCAAGGAGCGCAGCGTGTTCTCGCTCGACATGGGGTCTCTGCTCGCCGGCGCGAAGTACCGCGGCGAGTTCGAGGAGCGCCTCAAGGCCGTGCTCAACGAGATCAAGCAGAGCGAGGGGCGCGTCATCCTGTTCATCGACGAGGTCCACAACATCGTCGGCGCCGGCAAGACCGAAGGCTCGACCGACGCCGGCAACCTGCTCAAACCGATGCTCGCGCGCGGCGAGCTCCACTGCATCGGCGCCACCACCCTCGACGAGTACCGAAAGCACATCGAGAAGGACGCCGCGCTCGAGCGTCGCTTCCAACCGGTGATGGTCGACGCGCCCACGGTCGAGGACACCGTCTCGATCCTGCGCGGTCTGAAGGAGCGCTTCGAGGTCCACCACGGCGTGCGCATCCAGGACGCCTCGCTGGTGGCGGCGGCGATGCTCTCCGACCGCTACATCACCGACCGCTTCCTGCCCGACAAGGCGATCGACCTGGTCGACGAGGCCTGCGCCATGGTCCGCACCGAGCTCGAGTCGATGCCCACCGAGCTCGACGAGACGACGCGCCGCATCATGCAGCTCGAGATCGAGGAGGCCGCGCTCAAGAAGGAGAAGGACAAGCCATCGAAGGAGCGCCTCGAGGTGCTGCGCAAGGAGCTCGCCGACCTCAAGGCCAAGGCCGACGCGCTGCGCACGCAGTGGGAGGACGAGAAGAAGGTCCTCGAAGGCGAGCGCAAGCTGCGCGAGGAGATCGAGGAGGTGCGCCGGTCAATCGACTCGGCCGAGCGCGACTACGACCTCAACCAGGCGGCGGAGCTGCGTCACGGCCGGCTGCCCGAGCTCGAGCGGCGCCTGCACGAAGCGGAGGCCAAGTCGGGAACGGAACGCGCCGGCTCGATGCTGCGCGAGGAGGTCACCGAGGAGGAGATCGCCGAGATCGTGTCGAAGTGGACCGGGATCCCGGTCACCCGCCTGGTCGAAAGCGAGCGCCAGAAGCTGCTCAAGCTCGACGAGATCCTCCACCAGCGCGTGATCGGCCAGGACGAGGCGATCCAGCTGGTTGCCGACGCCGTGATCCGCGCCCGCGCCGGGATCAAGGACCCGCGGCGCCCGATCGGGTCGTTCCTCTTCCTCGGCCCTACCGGCGTCGGCAAGACCGAGCTGGCGAAGGCGCTCGCCGAGGCGCTGTTCGACAGCGAAGAGAACATGGTGCGCATCGACATGTCGGAGTACATGGAGCGCCACAACGTGTCGCGCCTGATCGGCGCGCCCCCCGGCTACGTCGGCTACGAGGAGGGCGGCCAGCTCACCGAGGCGGTCCGGCGCAAGCCCTACTCGGTGCTCCTGTTCGACGAGATCGAGAAGGCGCACCCAGACGTCTTCCACGTGCTGCTCCAGATCCTCGACGACGGCCGCGTCACCGACGCGCAGGGCCACACCGTGGACTTCAAGAACACGGTCATCATCATGACCTCGAACATCGGCTCGCCGATCCTGCTCGAGAGCATGACCGCGACCGGACGCATCACCGAGTCGGCGCGCGAGCAGGTGATGGCGCAGCTGCGGACGCACTTCCGACCCGAGTTCCTCAACCGCATCGACGATGTCGTGCTGTTCAGTCCGCTGCGCTTCGACGAGATCAAGCGGATCATCGACCTGCTGACGCAGGACCTGGTCGAGCGCCTGAAGGACCACAAGATCCCGATCGAGCTCACCGAGGCCGCCAAGGAGCTGATCGCGCGCGAAGGCTTCGATCCCGTGTACGGCGCGCGCCCGCTGAAGCGCTTCCTGCAGCGACAGCTCGAGACGCGGATCGGACGGGCGATCATCGCTGGTGAGGTGCTGCCGGGATCGACCGTCGCCGTCGACGTCGAGGCTGGGCAGCTCCACTTGAACGTCGAGCGGCGAGTGCCGGTCGAGTCGGCGGCGTAAGAGCAGGCTGCACTTGACCAGCGCGATCGTTCCGGCTGCGGGCTCGTCGAGCCGGATGGGCCGACCCAAGTTGCTACTGCCCTACCGCGACACCACCGTCGCGGGAGCTCTGCTCGACACGCTACGCCGCGCCGGCGTCGAGCGCATCGTGCTGGTGGCCGCCGCCGCCGACACGGCGCTTCAAGCCTGGGCACGCGACGCCGGCGTCACCGTTGCGGTCAACCAGCAACCAGAGCGCGGCATGCTGTCGAGCATCCTCGCCGGCCTCGACGCGCTCGGCGGCGCGGCGGCGGTCCAGGCGGGCGGGCGACCGCTGCTGGTCACCCCTGCCGATCTACCGGCGATCGAGCCGAGCACCATCCAGAACCTGATCGACGCGCTCGCGCGCAGCGATGCGGCGCTCGCCGTTCCGGCCTATCGCGGCAAGCGCGGCCATCCACTGGCGATCGCGGCCAGGGTCGTGAGCGACCTCTCCACCCTCGACCCCTCGGTCGGTCTCCGCCAACTCCTCGATCGCCATCCGGTGCTCGATCTCGCGGTCGACGATCCCGCGGTGGTCAGCGACGTCGACACGCCGGCGGAATACGAGTCGCTGCGCGCTCGCTCCGCTCCTCAGTCCAGGCCGCCGAGATAGGGCACGATCGCGGCGGAGTCACAGCGCGTGCAGTTGGGCCCGACCGCGCCGTTGGTCAGCGTGGTTCCGGTGAAGCCGAACAGGTAGCGCAGCACCAGCAGACCGTCGGTGAGCGGCGCGAGCGACGGGTTGCCGTCGATGTTGAGCTGCGACGCGATGCCGTTGAGGTAGGCGGTGATGTCGGCCGCCAGACAGCGCGAGCAACCTCCGCCGACAGCCCCGTTGGTCAAGGTGGCCCCGGTGAAGCCGAACAGATGGCGCAGCACCAGCAGCCCGTCGGTGAGCGGCAGCACCTGCCCATTGGCGTCGACGTCGAGGACGGCGAACGCGGGTGGCGTCGTGTTCGCGACGACGATCGCAGATCCGCTGGTGCCGCCTCTCGGAACGAGGCCGTCGCCCGACGCCTGACCGAGTCCCGCCGGGACCGTGTAGTCGACGATGTACACCAAGGTGTCGCTGTCGTTGAACGGGTTGAGATGCCCGTCTCGTCCGGTCCCGGTCACCACGGTATCGACGAAGTTCCGGCCCAGGACCCGGAAGCCCGTGATCGTCGCCGACTGTCCGCCGACCTGAATCTGGTCACCCACCTTGGAGAGCCAAGAGACCGACGCGCCATTCCAGATGGCGATCGCGTCGGAGAGCGCCATGGTGGTCGAGTCGCGCTTCTGGAGGAACAGAGCGACCTTGCCGCTCGGGCTGACGTTGGCGGTGTAGATCTTCTCGATCGACAGATTGAAGGTCGGATGCGACTCGGTCTCGTACGTGATCGCCGCGAGTCCGATTCCGGATCCGTCGATGAAGACGCCGCTCTTCCCATTGGCGGCGCCGCCGGTGAGCTTGCTGGCGAACACCGTCTTGTAGTCGCCCAACGAGACGCCCAGGAGAGCCTCGCCGAGCTGGTTGCCGAGCGTGGTGGCGGCGCCGCCTGGAAACGCCGTAACTCCGAACGAGTAGACCTGCTGTGTGTTCACCCACACCCCCCGTTGATCGGTGGTGTTGTCCCCTTGCAGGTCCGAGTAGGTCCCCGCATAGCCCCAGTTCCCCCGCGAGCAGTGGAAGTCGAACCGCGGGAGGAGCTCCGGTCGGTACCCCCGTTCGAGCAGGGTGTGATCCGCACCGCTCGCGTTGAACTCGTAGACGGTCGCTGGCTTTCCCTGCGAGATGAAGAGGTGGCCGAGGAGCTTGCCGTCGCAGCTCGCGACGTTCTGGAACGACTCGTAGAACGGATGGGGCGGGTCGGGGTCGTCTTCGCCGTCGGCGAGCTGCCGCTGATTGGCGATGTTGGTGAGCGTCGCGGTGGCGAGATCCCAGGTCCAGACCGCGTTCGCCGTTCCGCCCGCGGTTATGTTCATCCCACCGACGAAGAGCGCTCGACCGTCGCTGAACGAGGCCGCGATCCGGCCGGTGAACGCCGCGATGTTCGTGAGCGTCCCGGCGTTGGTGTTCCCTACCCCTCCGTCGCCGCAGGCTAGGGCGGGCGGGATAGTGTCGCAGGTGATCACGACCGCCTGGCCCGTCCTCACCGCGCCGATCAGCGTCCCCGGCGTGGCGTCCCAGACCAGAAGTCCGCGGCCGACACTGAGGGTGGCGGTGAAGGCGACGTTGCCGTCGTTGTCCACGATCGGCGACTCGAGGAAGTCGACCGTGCGAGTGGCACCGGGGAACGCCACCGACTGTCCGGTGCGCGCGATCAGGGTCAGGCCCTGGACGGGGTGCCAGCGATAGATCACCTGCGGATCCTCGCAGGGCGGCGGGCCATCGGTCTGGACGCGGAACACTACGTAGCCGCTGTCGCTGATGCTCGGCACCTCGGCGATGGTGAACACGTTGCAGTCCGGCAGACCTGGAGCGACACCACCGGTCTGGAGCGGGATCTGGGCTTCGCCGGGCGCGAAGGGCGGCAGCGACGCCAGATCACCGCGCCCGGCGTTGAAGGAGGAGCTGAAATCCTCGTCGTAGAGCACGCGAGGTGTCGACAGGTTCTGATAGAAGTAGACGTCGTCGGTACCGTTGACGTCGAAGGTGAAGAGCTTCCCACCGCCGACGCCGGCCACGAACGCGGCACCGACGTGGAACACCGGCGACAGGTCCGCCTGGAGAGCCGAGTCCTGGAACAACAGCGCCACGGCGCCGGTCGCGATGTTGAGGGAGTAAACGGAGTTGGAGTCCACCAGCACCGCGGTGCCGTTGGCGGCGAACGCAATGTCCGACCCGTCGCCGGTGATCGTGAACGTGCTCATGCCGAGCATCAGCGGGATGGGCGATCCGAGGACCCCTCCCGCGGCGGGGTCGATCCGGAGCAGCACGTTGTTGGCGGCGTCGACGACCCACAGCCGGCCGAGAGCGTCGAACGCCGCGGCTCGCATCTCGCGGTTGGCGAGCGCAGCGC
>DATAFT010000368.1:0-5566 GCA_036257295.1 Thermoanaerobaculia bacterium | reverse complement strand
GCGCTGGTGCCCGAAGATCGCAAGAGCCAGGGACTGGTGGCGGAGCTGTCGGTCGGCGACAATCTGAACCTGGCGGCGCTCGCGCGGCGACCGCCGCTGGCATGGCGCGACCGCGCCGCCGAGCTCTGGCAGGCGGCGACGATCTGCGCCTCGCTCGACGTTCGCCCGCCGCGTCCGGAGGTCGAGGCGCGCCGGCTCTCCGGCGGTAACCAACAGAAGGTCGTCTTGGGCAAGCTCTTGGCCCTGGAGCCTCGCGTACTGCTCCTCGACGAGCCGACGCGCGGCGTCGATGTGGGCGCGCGGGCCGAGATTCACCGGCGATTGCGCCTGCTCGCCTCGGGCGGAGTGGCGATCCTGCTGTCGAGCGCCGAGAGCGAGGAGATCCTCGCGCTGGCGGATCGTGTGCTCGTGCTGCGTCGCGGCGACGTCGCCGGCACGCTCGAGGGCGCCGATCTCACCGAGCAGAACCTGCTGCGACTGGCCGCCGGCGCATGAAGAAGCTCCTCGCCATCGTCGCGACCACCGCGGCCCTCGCCCTGGCGCTCGCCGTCGCCGAGCCGAAGTTCCTCTCGGCCTACAACCTCCAGAACCTGGCGCGGCTGATCGCGTTCCTGGGCTTGATCGCGCTCGGCCAGGGAGTGGTGATCGTCGCCGGCGGCATCGATCTCTCGGTGGGCGCGGTGGTCGGGCTCTCGGCCCTCTTGATCGCGCTGCTGGCCGGCAGCGCTCCGTTGCCGCCGGGTCTCGAAGGCATCGTGCCGAGCCAACCCATCGCGGTGGTGTGGAGCGTCGGTCTGGTGGTCGCGATCATGATCGCCGTGGGCGCGATCCAGGGGCGGATGATCACGAAGCTCGGCCTGCAGCCCTTCATCGTCACGCTCGGCGGGATGATGGCGCTGCGCGGCGTGGCCCACGTGCTGACGCGCGGGGGGACGGCCGGTCTCGGCCCGGGCCACGAGTCGTTCCGGGCGCTCGCGAGCGGCACCGTGCTCGGTGTCGTGCCGGTGCCGGTCATCGTCCTCGCGATCGCAGCGGCGCTGGTGCACGCCCTCCTTCATCACACCGTGCTCGGGCAGTCGCTCTACGCCATCGGGCGCAACGAGGAAGCGGCGCGTTACTCCGGAATCGACGTCGCGCGCGCGAAGCGCATCGCCTACACGTTGTGCGCCGCGCTCGCCGCCGCGGCCGGCGTGCTCTACGCCGCCTACCTGCCGTCGGTGCAGCCGGCGTTCGGCACCGCGTTCGAGCTCTACGCGATTGCCGCCGCGGTGCTGGGCGGTTGCTCGCTGCGCGGCGGCGAAGGAACGGTGGCCGGCATCCTCGCCGGCGCGGTCCTGATGCGACTCATCACCAACGGCATCAACCTGCTCGGGATCTCGACCCACTGGGAGCTGGTGGTGATCGGCGTCGTCATCGTAGCGGCCGCGGTGCTGGATGTGCTGGTGCGGCGCCGCGATGAGAGAGGATAGGGTCGGGCGGCGGAGTGGAGAGCGGTTCCCTGGAGAACGAGGTCGCGATCGTCACCGGCGCCGCCGAGGGGATCGGCTGCGCCATCGCGGCCGCGCTCGCGAGCGACGGCGCCGCGGTCCTGCTCAACGACGTGGTGGAGGCCAAGGCTGAGCGCGCCGCCGAGGAGATCCGCGCCGGCGGCGGCCGCTGCGAGGCGGCCGCGGGGGACGTCGGCAGCGTCGAGGTCGCGCGCGGCCTGGTCGACCGCGCCGTCGAGAGCTTCGGCAAGGTCACCCTGATCGCCGCCAATGCGGGCGTCACGCTGTGGAGTCCGTTCCTCGACACCGATCGCGCCGCCTTCGATCGGCTGCTCGGCATCAATCTGGGCGGCTCGTACTTCCTGGCGCAGGCCGCCGCGCGCCGCATGGTCGAGCAGCGCTCGGGCGGCGCTATCGTGCTCACGTCGTCCATCGCCGCTCACGTGGGGTACCCTGGCCTCGCGGCCTACAGCATGACCAAGGCGGCCCTCGAAAGTCTCGCCCGTTCGCTCGCGGTGGAGCTCGCGCCGCACGCTATCCGCGTCAACGCGGTGGCTCCGGGGCACACACTGGTGCCGCGCAACCTCGCCGACGATCCCGACTACGAGTCGCGGTGGGCTTCCCTCACGCCGTCGGGCCGCATCGCCACCCCCGTGGACATCGCGAACGCGGTGGTGTTCCTGTTGTCGTCGCGCAGCGAGCAGATCCGCGGCCAGACGCTGGTCATCGACGGCGGCTGGTCGATCCGCGGGTCGATGTCGGAGCGGTAGCAGAACGAATGTCGCTCTTCACGCTGGTGAGTCCGTCGGGCCTGGTCGCGATGATCAGCGAGCTCGGAGCGACCCTGGTCGAGCTCCAGGTGCCCGACGGCCGCGGACGCCGTGTCGACGTGGTGCTCGGTTTCGATCGGCTCGAGCGCTACCTCGAGGACGGCCACTACTTCGGGTGCGTCGTCGGTCGGGTTGCGAACCGCATCGCGGGTGCACGATTCACGCTCGACGGCCGCGAGCACGCACTCTCGCTCAACCACGGGCGTCATCATCTGCACGGTGGGACGGGCGGGTTCTCGCGCGCGATCTGGCGTGCCGAGGTGCACGCATGGTCCGCCGAACCGGCGCTCCTCTTCCGCTATCGATCGGCGGACGGCGAGGACGGCTATCCGGGAGCGCTCGATGCCAGCGTCGTCTACACGCTGACCCTCGACGGCGGTTTGCGCGTCGACTTCACCGCCACCGCCGATCGCACGACCATCGTCAACCTGTCGCAGCACACCTACTGGAACCTGGCCGGCCACGACTCCGGCAGCGTGCTCGATCACCAGCTCGAGATCGCGGCACAGCGCTACACGCCAGCGGACGCCGAGCTGATACCAACTGGCGCGATCGCGCCGGTCGCCGGCGGACCGTTCGACTTCACCAAGGAGCGCCGCATCGCGAGCGGGTACGACGTGAACTTCGTCCTCGATGGTCCAGCGGGTACCCTGCGCCGCGTCGCGACGCTGCGCGCTCCCGACGGCGCCCGCACCATGGAAGTGTGGACCACCGAGCCGGGCCTTCAGCTCTACACCGGCGACAACCTCTCCAACGTCACCGGCAAGCGCGGTGCGATCTACGGCAAGCACGCCGGCCTCTGCCTCGAGACGCAGCACTTCCCCGACTCGATTCACCATCAGGGAGAGAACGGGTGGCCGTCGATCGTGCTGCGGCCCGGCGAGACCTACCGGCACGTCGTCTTGTACCGGTTCGACGTCGCGTGACGGCGAGAGTCGAGCGCGAACGAAGGGGCGAGGTAGCATGTGCGCCCCGATTCGGACGGATGACCAGGGCGCCACGGCGCCCGAGGAGAACGCGCCATGCCGATCGACCCCGCCAAGGCCATTGGAGCCTCGCTGCCGCCGGGCACCACCTCGTGGAACGCCGACGACGTGATCCTTTATCACCTCGGCATCGGCGCCGGGACCGGCGGCAAGGTCACCGACGCGCGCGAGCTCGAGTACACCTACGAGCGCTATCTCAAGGTCCTGCCCAGCTTCGGCGTGCTTCACGCCGGATCGGGCCCCGGCGGTCTGGGCGCGGTTCCCGGCGTCTCGATCAACTACGCGCTGGTCCTTCACGGCGAGCAGAAGATCGAGATCCACCGACCGATCCCGACCGCGGCGCAGACCGAGACGCAGTCGCGGATCAAGGCGATCCACGACAAGGGCAAGGCGGCGCTGATCGTGATCGAGACCGAGACCCGCGAGAAAGGCGGCGCGCCGCTCTTCACCAACACCACCGCGATCTTCGCGCGGGGCGAAGGCGGCTTCGGCGGCGACCCCGGCCCGAAGCCCGGCAACGACGCGCCCGAGCGCGCACCCGACCTGGTGGTCGAGTCGCCCACGGCGCCGCACCAGGCGCTGCTCTATCGCCTGAACGGCGACAAGAACCCGCTCCACATCGACCCCGAGTTCGCGAAGATGGGCGGCTTCGACATTCCGATCCTGCACGGACTCTGCTCGTACGGTGTCGTCTGCAAGGCGGTGGTGGATCACGCGCTCGACGGCGCGGTCGATCGCGTCGCCGGCTACGAGGCGCGCTTCACCGGCGTGGTCTACCCGGGCGAGACGATCGTGACCTCGATGTGGCGCGAGAACGGCAAGATCCTGCTCTCCGCCAGGACCGCCGAGCGCGGCTCGCCGGTGCTCGGCAACGCCGCTATCACTCTTCGGTAAGCGAATGCGCCGTCCTCGGCGCCGATATCGAGCGAGCGGAGGGAGTGATACTCATCACTCCCGGAGCGAGCAGTCGAACGCGCCGGTGTCCTGGATCGCCGGGAACGCCCGCCCGAGCGGATTGTCGTAGCGACGGACGACGTCCCGCTCGGTGTCCGCGACCGTCAGCGTCACTTCGACGTCGGTGAGGCCGGCGGCGAACACCCAGAATCGTTCGAAAGGCGCGACGCAGGCGTCGTGCACCTTGACCAGCACCTCGACGTTTCCTTCCTCGAAGAACGTGAAGTAGCCCGCGTCGGCCGAGAGCGCGGTTGCGCGACCGTGCCCGTCGAGTTGCGCGGTCCGGAAGTCGGCGCGCACGCGGAAGCGCCCGCCGCGAACGCAGAGCGTGTGGGCGTCGGCGACACAGGGCGCCACGTCGTCGTCGCCGATCATGACCTGCGCGGTCGTCGGCGCCGCGAGCGCGAGTCCGCCGGTGGGCTGGCGCAGCTCGAGCGTCACGACCTCGTGGCCCTCTTCGACGTCGTCGTCGAGGATGCGTAGCCCGACCTGCTTCGCGCCGCCCTCACCGTCGTTCCACTCGAGGACATGCGCGCCACTCTCGAAGTCGGCGCCGGCGGTGGCAGTTCCGCCTGCCGGTACGACTTCAACCGTGACCCTGCCGTCGCGGCCGCCCTGGCGCGTGACGCTGATGGTCGCCGCGCCGTCGCTCTCTCGCGCGCTCGCGCTCGAGCTGGTGAAGCGCACCGCGCCGGGCGCGCCGACTGCCGCGCGCGGCAGTCGCAGCGCGACGAGCTCCATCGTCTGCTGAGCGCCGCTACCCACCGCGACCACCACGTGTTGGCGACCACCCGCCATGTAGGTCATCGGCGCGCCCGACGCGTTGGCGGGCAGCGGTATCTCCGCCACCCGCTCGCCGGTCCCCTTGTCGAACGCGGTGAGCTTCGCCGCGCTGCGCGTCTCCGAGAAGAGGAGAGTCTTCGTGACCAGCGAGGAGGCGTGACCGACCACCCCGGTCGTGCCCGAGTTGGGCACCCGCCAGCGGATTTCGCCGCGAGCGAGGTCGTAGGCGGTGATGGTGGCGAACGGCGGCTTGAAGAGGTTGAAGATGCCCGAAGGTCCATTGAGGATCGACGGATCCGCGAACCACAGATCGCTCGCGCCGCCGGACTGGAGACGCACCAGGAACGGCAGGCTCCCGAGCGACGTTACGTAGAGGGTGCCGGTCTCGGGATCGAACGATGCGCCGCCCCAGTTGCCGCCGCCGCCGATGCCCGGGTTGACCACCGTGCCGCGCAGCGATGGCGGCTCGAAGAGGTCGCCCCAGTCGTAGTTCGACACCAGATCGACGGCCGCGGCATGGAGCGCG
>DATAFT010000362.1:0-6014 GCA_036257295.1 Thermoanaerobaculia bacterium | reverse complement strand
GCGCCCACCGACAAGCAGCGCGAGGTGTTCGCCGCGGTGGCGCGCGGGCGCGACGCCGCCTTCGACCTCATCGCGGGCCGCTACCCGAAGTCGCCCGTGCGTGGCTACGAAGTCGACCGCGCGGCGCGACAGAGCATCGAGTCCGCCGGCTACGGCAAGCAGTTCTTCCACCGCACCGGCCACTCGATCGGCATCACCGATCACGGGCAGGGCGCCAACATGGACGACCTCGAGACCCACGACGAGCGTCGCTTGCAGGCGATGACCGGGTTCTCGATCGAGCCCGGCATCTACTTTCCGGGCGACTTCGGGGTGCGCAGCGAGATCAACGTGGCACTCACTCCGGAGCGGGCCGAGATCACCGGCGGCGAGCCGCAGCGCGAGCTGCTCGTGCTGCTCCGGTGACTCCTCGTCGCGCAGGCGACCGATGACCAGGAACGACGACCGGCGCGACGACGAGTCCGCCGGCGATGTCGCGCGCCAGCGGCCGCCTCGCGTGGTGTCGCTGCTCGGTCAGAAAGCCGAGCCCGGCGAGCGCCCACCCCGAGGCGACAGCAGCGGACCGGATCCGCTGCGCAGCGCTCACTCGACGTTTCGGGACCTCGAGCCGCCCCGCGAGGACTTCGATCCCGACAAGGCGCGGGCGCTGTGCGCGCAGATCGCGCGCGACGTCCTGCGCGACCTGGCGCCCGCGCTGGTGCTGCTGCCGGCGCCGACGCGCCTGCGCGCGCAGGCCTTGATCGCCTACGCGCGCACCGTCCTCGATTTCGCACGCGATCGCAGCCTCGAAGGCGAGCGCCTGGCGCAGATCAACCGCCTCGAGTTCGAGCTCGATGCCGCGCTCGGCAGCGAGCCCTCGGGGCAGCCCGTGTTCGTGCAGCTCGCGGCGCTCGAGCGGGTTCAACCATGGCCGCGCGAGGCGTTCGACGAGATCGCGTCGATCGCGCGATCGCGAGTGACGTTGGGTTTTCCCGCCAACGCGAGAACCGCCGACGCTCAACGTCATCGTCTGGCGCGCGCCGCTCTTCGCGCCATGCTCGGCGTCGCTGCCTCGGCCGAGCTCGAGGCGCTGGGCGCGGCCATCCTGCGCGCGGCGTCCCTCCTGGGTTGGCGCGAATCGCTCTGGCACGACCGACCCGATCTCGGACTTCGGGCCGAGGAGGAATCGTCTGCGCGCTTTCGCGACGTCGCCGCCGCCGAGGCGCGCGCAGCAATGGCCGATCTGGCCGAGGCCGAGGGCGGCGTGAGCGCTCTGCCGGTTCCATTTCGTCCCGCCGCTCGCTACGCGACCCTGGCCGCGGCGGCGCTCGCGCGCCAGGCGCAGGCACGGCCCGGGCAGGCGGCGCCGCCACGACTGTCGGCGTTGACGCGTCTGCAGCTCCTGCTGCGGGCGCGCGTCGGCCGCTGAAACCACGTAGTTGCGTGCAGGTCGCCGCGGCCACGGCACGACGTGCGTCGCGCCCAGCCCAGTCAAGGGAAAGTAGCGCCCGGCGGCACCGAAGTGCCCGCCGGTACCACCGCCCCTGGGCTCACGATCGCGCGCCGCCCCACGCGCGCCCCCATCCCGATCACAGCACCCGCGCCGATCTGCGCGTTGGGGAAGAGCGCGGCCAGCGGGCCGATCACCGCGCCGTCGCCGATCTGCACGCCACCCTTGACCACCGCTCCGTCGCCGATCGCAACCGCGTTGCCGAGGATGGCCTCGGCCTCGATCCGCGCGCCCTCGCCGATAAGGACTCCGTCGCCGAGTCGAGACCGAGCGCCGACGACGAGGCAGTCGTCGCCAAAGCCGTCCGCTCCGGCATCGGGCTGGTCGGGGTTGGGAACGGTGGGGCAGTTGTCGAGATCGTTCGCGAAGCCGTCGCCGGCGAGATCCTGACCCTCGACCGCCGGGGATTCGGAGTCTTTCGGCTCCCGCGACGGAGAGCCTTCCACCTCGTCCTCGACGACAACCGAGCCCCTCCGCGGTGATCACCTTGCGAGGGTGGGGCGGCGGCGAGCGCTTTTCCTCCTTTCTGATGTCGAGCCTACGCTGGTCGAGAACGCGACTCGCCGGTCCTCCATGTCGCTCCGATCGGCGCTTTGGCGCGTCCTCTAGGGGGGGGGTCGGCACTCGCCGACCGTCATCCATCCTAGAGGGAGACTTCAATGGCCCGAACCAACGCGCCGCCAACCTCACCGAGCCAGCCCCCATTCGTCGACTGCACCGAGCAGAAGCGCCTCAACAACGCCCGCGAGGCGGGGATCGTCTGGAAGAAGTGGGGTCCCTATCTGAGCGAGCGGCAGTGGGGCACCGTGCGCGAGGACTACAGCGCCGACGGCAGCGCGTGGGACTACTTCAGCCACGACCAGGCGCGGTCGCGGGCCTTCCACTGGGGCGAGGACGGCCTGGGCGGGCTCTCGGACGATCGGCAGCGGCTGTGCTTCGCGCTGGCGCTGTGGAACGGGCGCGACGCCATCCTCAAGGAACGTCTGTTCGGGCTCACCAACAGCGAGGGCAACCACGGCGAGGACGTCAAGGAGTACTACTTCTACGTCGACTCGACTCCCACGCACTCGTACATGAAGTATCTCTACAAGTACCCGCAGCGGGAGTTCCCCTACCGCGACCTGGTCGAGACCAACCGGCGCCGCTCGCGCGACGAGCACGAGTACGAGCTGCTCGACACCGGCGTGTTCGCCGACGATCGTTACTTCGACGTGTTCGTCGAGTACGCCAAGAAGGACTCCGAGGACATCCTGATCCGCGTCTCGGTCCACAACCGTGGTCCGGAAGCGGCGCGCCTCCACCTGCTGCCGACGCTCTGGTTCCGCAACACCTGGTCGTGGGGCAAGGCGCAAGCGAAGCCGGAGCTGCGCGCCGACCGCGGGTCGATCCGCGCGTCGCACCCGGAGCTCGGCCGCTACACGCTCGCCTGCGACGGCTCGCCCGAGCTCTTCTTCACCGAGAACGAGACCAACGTGAATCGCCTGTGGGGTCAGCAAAACCCTTCACCGTTCGTCAAGGACTCCTTTCACCAGTACGTGGTGGACGGCAACGCGATGGCCCTAAACCCCGGACAGATCGGCACCAAGGCGGCGGCCCATTACGTGCTCGACGTGCCGGCCGGCGGCGTCTCCGTGGTGCGGCTGCGGCTCGCCGCGACGGTGCCGGCGGCGCCGTTCGGGCCCGGCTTCGAGGCCGTCATCGCCGAGCGGCTCGCCGACGCGGACGAGTTCTACGAGCGCATCACCCCGCGCTCACTGAGCGAGGACCAGCGCCGGGTCCATCGCCAGGCGATGGCGGGAATGCTATGGGGCAAGCAGTTCTACCTGTACGACGTCGACACCTGGCTCAAGGAGCACGACGCGCACCCCCTGGTCGGCGGCGGGCGGCACAAGGCGCGGAACTCCGAGTGGTTCCACATGTTCAACGGCGACGTGATCTCGATGCCGGACAAGTGGGAGTACCCGTGGTACGCGGCCTGGGACCTCGCCTTCCACACCGTGGCGCTCGCGCTGGTCGACTTCGACTTCGCCAAGGATCAGCTCCTGCTCATGCTGCGCAGCCTCTACTGCCACCCGAACGGTCAGATCCCCGCCTACGAGTGGAACTTCAACGACGTCAACCCGCCGGTCCACGCCTGGGCCACGCTCTACCTCTACAAGGTCGAGCGCGCCCTCGGCCGCGCCGACGTCAGGTTCCTCGAGCGCTCGTTCCACGGCCTCGCCCGCAACTTCAACTGGTGGCTCAACCGCAAGGACCCCGAGGGCCGCAACGTCTTCGCCGGCGGGTTCCTCGGGCTCGACAACATAGGAGTCTTCGACCGCAGCGCGCCGCTCCCCACCGGCGGCAACCTGGAGCAGGCCGACGGCACCGCTTGGATGGCGTTCTACTGCCAGAACATGCTGGAGATCGCCCTGATCCTGGCCGACGAGGATCCTCACTACGAGGAGGACGCGTTCGAGTTCCTGCAGCACTTCATCTGGATCGCATACGCGATGGATCGCATCGGCGAGCAGCACGACGAGATGTGGGACGAGAAGGACGGCTTCTTCTACGACGTCCTGCGGCTCCCGGATGGCTCGGCGATGCGCCTCAAGGTCCGCTCGATGGTCGGGCTGCTGCCGCTGTGCGCCTCCACCATCTTCGAGCCCGACCACCTCACCCACCATCCGCGCCTCCTGGAGCTGATCCGACTGTTCCGCGAGCGCCACCCCGAGGTGCTGGCCCAGATCGCCCCCACCGGCGACGGTTTCGTCGGTCACGCGGGGCGGCGGCTGCTCTCGCCGCTGACCAGGACGCGCCTGGAGCGGGTCCTCGCCTATCTCCTCGACGAGAACGAGTTCCTGGGCCCGCACGGCATCCGCTCGCTTTCGCGCTACCACCTCGAGCACCCCTTCGTCCTGCAGGCCGGCGGCCAGGACCACCAGGTCTCATACCAGCCCGCGGAGTCGACCAGCGGGATGTTCGGCGGCAACTCCAACTGGCGGGGACCGGTGTGGATGCCGGTCAACGTCCTCATCGTGCGCGGCCTGTTCAACCTGTACGCCTTCTACGGCGACGAGCTGAAAGTCGAGTGCCCCACCGGCTCCGGCAAGCGCATGACGCTGTTCGAGGTCGCGGCGGAGATCACCCGCCGCCTGGCGGCGACCTTCCTGCGTGGCGCCGATGGGCGGCGGCCGGTCTATGGTGGCTCCGCCACGTTCCAGAACGATCCGCACTGGCGCGACCTGATCCTCTTCTACGAGTACTTCCACGGCGACAACGGGGCCGGCATCGGCGCCAACCATCAGACCGGCTGGACCGGCACCATCGCCGCGCTGCTCGACCTCTTCGCCCGATTGACCCCGGCCGAGGTCCTGGCCACGACTGCCGAACGACTCCAGGCCCGTCTCGTCGGTGAGCAGGTGGGGGGCGACTCCCGCGGGTGAGCGCCGGCGCTCAGCGGGGCGTGAAGTGGCGCACGGGTTCGACTAGACCGCCGCCAGGTACGCCTCGATCGTGGGCGCGCTCCTCGCGGCGACCCATCAACTCGGCGTACAGCGGTGTGTTGCTCTCGGACTGTTGCCGCTCGTCGAGCGACGTGTTGAACCAGTAGCCGACCACGAGAGTGACCAGCGGCAGTGCGAGCACCTTGATGAGCTCGATCAGGTGAGACGCAGCCCTGCTCCCGCGCGTCTCCGACGTCCCCCCCCCTCGGTCATCGTTACCGCCGCCGAAGCTCGTAGTTGCCGTCCGGGAGCTGAGACAGCTCGAAGTTGTATGCCGTTGGATTCGGACTCGAGAAGATAGTCTCACCGTCCTCAATCACTTCACTTCGTCGGATCACCACCGGGTCGCCGATCGCGACGCCGTCGCGTGACCGCTACGGGAACGTGATTCCCGGCGGCACGCTCGTTCCCGGCGGGACGACGGCTCCGGGAAGCACGATGGCGCCGCGACCGATCTTCGCCCCCATCCCGATCGTCGCACCCGCGCCGATGTGCGCACCGCCCGCGATGACGACCAGCGGTTCGATGACCGCCTGCTGCTCGACCACCGCGTTGCGTCGGATCACGACCCGATCTCCGATCGTGACCCCATCGCCGACCGTCACTCCCGCCTCGATCTTGCTGGCGAAGCCGACCGTAACGTCGTCGCCGAGGCGGACCCGGCGACCGATGGCGGCGAAGTCCTCGATGGTGACGCGATCGCCGCCCCGAGCCAGACGGAAGATGTGAGCGAACTCGCCGATGACGGCGTCGTCACCGAACACCACCTCCCCCTCGATCACCGTCCCCTGGCCGATGACGGGGTTCGCGCCAAAGCTCGCAGTGGGTGGCAGCAGTACGTCGGGCGCGACACAATCGTCGCCCAGTCCGTCGCCGTCGGCGTCGCTCTGGTCGGGATTGGCGACGCTCGGGCAGTTGTCGACCCCATCCGGCACGCCATCCCCGTCGCGATCGCCACCAGCGCTGCCGAAGCGGTAGCGCTTCGCGAAAACGCGCTGCGACAAGCCGTCCTGGGCGCTATCACTCCACGAGACGACCAG
>DATAFT010000333.1:0-6987 GCA_036257295.1 Thermoanaerobaculia bacterium | reverse complement strand
GAGCGCGATGCGCGATCGCGGCCCCGACCAGGAGAACGTTGTCTCCTTTCCAGAGCTTGGCGCAGGCCTCGCGGTGCGCCGATTGGCGCTGGTCGACCTCGACGGCGGCGGTCAGCCGGCCACCAACGAGGACTCGACCGTGCTGGCGCTGCTCAACGGCGAGGTCTACAACCACGTCGCGTTGCGGCGCGAGCTCGAGGGGCTCGGCCACCGGTTCCGCACGCGCTGCGACACCGAAGTGCTCGTCCACCTCTACGAGCAGGAGGGCGAGCGCTTCCTGGCCCGGCTCGAGGGGATGTTCGCGCTCGCGATCCTCGACCTCGGACGGCGGCGCTTGCTCCTCGCGCGCGATGGGCCGGGCATGAAGCCGCTCTACTACGCGCCGGCAGCGGGTGGCTTTGCTTTCGCCTCCGAGGTCAAGGCCCTGTTCGCGGCGAAGCTGGTGGAGGCCCGGCCCGATCCCGCGGCGCTCGACATCTATCTCGGGGCCGGTTTCGTGCCGGCGCCGAGGACCGCCTTCGCGGGAGTGGAGAAGCTGGTCGCCGGGAGCTTCGTGGTGGTCGACGATGCCGGTGCGAGAACGGAGAGCTTCTGGCGCTTCGGCTACCGCAACGACGCGCCGCCGCGCAGCGATCGCGAGTACGTCGACGAGCTCGAGCTCCGGCTCGACGCGGCGGTCGGCTCGCACCTCGCTGCCGACGTGCCGATCGGCGCTCTGGTGAGCGGAGGGTGGGACTCCTCGCTGGTCGCGACCTTCGCTGCGCGGCGACTCGGTACGCCGCTCCAGACCTTTTCGCTGGTGTTTCCCGAGAACCCGGATTCCGACGAGAGCCGTCACTCGCGACGAATGGCGGAGTGGCTCGGCGCCGACCATCGCGAGATCGAGTACCGGCCGGCGATGCTGCCCGAACTGCTTCCGCGGCTGGTGCGTCTCATGGACGAGCCGGTGGTGGCGTCGCCGATCGCCCTCACGTCGTGCCTGGCCTCGCTCGCCGGCGCTCACGTCAAGGGAGTGCTCGGCGGCGAGGGTGCGGACGAGCTCTTCGGCGGCTATCAGTACTTCCGGCGTCCCTTTCCGTACTGGCTGCGGCGCGTCATGCCGAAGACGCTGGCGCGCTTGGGAGCAAGGCACGCGTCGGATCCGCGCATACGAAGGTGGATGCGGATCGCGGCGGCGCCCACCGAACGCGCGGCCGACGCGGAGTGGACGCGGTTCCTCGCGCCCGACGCCAAGCGCTCGCTGCTCCGGCCGGAGCTCCGCGCCGGCGGCCCCGACCTCGCTCCTTTGCTCATCTCCGACGAGCTCGAAGCCTCCTGCCGGGACCACCTACAACGCCGTCTCGCCTACGACATCCGCGGCCGTCTCGCCGACGCCATCCTGCTCAAGTACGACAAGCTGGGGATGAACCACGCGCTCGAAGCACGCCTGCCCTTTCTCGATCGCGGCGTGATCGAGCTCGCCGAGCGGCTGCCGTCACATCTCAAAGTGCATCGCGGCCGCGAGAAGATCGTGGTCGCCGAGCTCGCGCGCCGCCACTTGCCGCCCGAGATCGCGGCCCGCCGCAAACAGGCCCTGGCCTATCCGCGCGGGAGCTGGGCGAAAAACCCGGCGGGCGAGCGCTTGCGCCAGGTGTTGCTAGACGCCGCCCACCATGGTCCGTTCTTGCGCGAGCCGTTGGAGCGGTTCCTGTCGGCGCCGCCGACTCCCATGCGCGACGACCGACCGTTCGCTGCCCTGGTGACGCTCCAGGTGTGGTGGAACGAGTTCTTCTGAGCGCGGCAGCGTTCCAGTTCAGATCAGAGTCTGCAGATAGCCCTCGACCGCCGACGCATTGCACCGGGTGCACGCGACGGCGTCGATCGCGCCACTGACGAGAGTGGCGCCGGTGAACCCGAACAAGAAGCGCAGGACCATCAACCCGTCGGTGAGCGGCGCGGTCGAGCCGTTGCCGTCGATGTCGAGTATCGCGAGCGTCGCGAAGCGCTGGGCGAAGATGCCGGCAGAGGAACCGTCCTGGCCAGTGTCGCTCGACCAGGCGATCACGAAGTCCCCGCTGGCGTTCATCGCCGCGTCCGGGACCCGCTGAGGGCCGCTGGTGAAGGTGTTGACCTGGAACTCGGCCGACTGAGGGACACCAGCGGCGCTGACGCGGCGCGCGACGAGGGCCTCCAGGTTGCCGTCCTGGCCGGTGCTCTCCCAGGTCACGACGAAGTCGCCGTCGGGGTCCAGGCCGATGGCGGGATTGTCCTGATCGTCCGGGGTGTAGTTGTTGACCTGCAACTCGACCGCTTGCGGTGTGCCAGCGCCGCTGAAGAGCCGCGCGAAGACGCCATTCCCAGCGCCGTCCTGATCGAAGCTGCGCCAGGCGGCGACGAAATCGCCGCCGGGTTCCATGGCCACGTCCACGTTGGCCTGTGCGCTCGCGGTGTAGGTATTCATCTGGAACTCGACGCCCTGGGGCGAGCCAGCGGCATTGAAGCGCCGGCCGAAGATGCCGTTGATCGACCCGTCCTGGCCGTTGCTGTCCCAGGCGACCACGAAGTCGCCGTCGGCGTCCATCGCGATGGTGGGGCTGACCTGGGTGCCGGTGGTGTAGGTGTTGATCAGGACCTGATTGGTCTGCGGCGCACCGGCGGCGTTGAAGCGGCGGGCGATGATGTCGGAGAAAGTGTCGGGTGTGTCGCTGTGCCACGCGACGACGAAGTCGCCGTCGCTGTCCATCGCCACGGCGGCCCCGGTCTGCTCGCTGGTGGTGTAGGTGTTGACCTGGAACTCGCCGGCTTGCGGCGAGCCGGCGGCGTTGAATCGCCGGGCGAACACGCCATTGCCCGAGCCGTCCTGGCCGAGGCTCCGCCAGACCACAACGAAATCCCCGTCGCTGTCGACTGCCAGCCCGGGGTACTTCTGCTCCGACAGGGTGTAGGTGTTGACCTGGAACTCGGCCCCTTGAGACGCTCCGGCGGCATTGAACCGTCGCGCGAAGATGCCGTAGCTCGATCCGTCCTGAGCGCTGTGCCAGACCAGCATGAAGCTGCCGTCCGGATGCTGGGCGAGCGCCGGCAGTCGTTGAGAACCGTTCGTGTACAAGTTGGCCTGGAACTCGCCGCCGAGCCGGATCGTGGTCGGCTGAGCCTCGAGCACCGCGGTGTTCGCCGTCACCGACAGCAGCACTATCCCGAGGTAGCAGGCGACTGGTCTGAGCATGACGATGCCTCCTTGTGCAACCGCTTCGGCGGTGCGAGTTGTGCGGGGATCGTAGGGAGCCCAGCTCCGGGCGTCAAACCAGCGCCTCGAGACAGTCGATCCGAAGCGTGGTTGAAAGCGTCGTGGACAGTACGACTAGACTCCGACTGAAGCGAGCCGAGGCCGGCTCGGGAGAAGCGCCATGATCGCGGCGGCAGAGGCGACCGTGCTCGCGGTCGAGATCTATTTCGCGATCGGGCTCTTGTTCGCGGTCTTCTTCGCGTGGCGCGGCGCCGGCGCCATCGATCCCGCGGCGCGCGGAGGTACGATCGGCTTTCGCCTCCTCATCCTGCCGGCGAGCGCGCTGCTGTGGCCGCTACTCTTGCGTCGTTGGCTGCGGCGCTCGCCGCCTCCGCTCGAGCGCAATGCCCATCGCGACGCAGCGGCGATCGCTCGAGGCGATCGATGATCCATCGCCTGCGCCGTCGCCACCGCGTGACGTGGCTCGCGCTCGCGGTTCTGCTGCCGATCCTCTACGCCATCGCGATCGCCGCGCGTCGGCCGGCGCCGGTGGTCCCGTCGATGCCGGCGCCTCTGCTCGATGGCGTCCCTCGAGAGACCGCGCCGTGAGCCGCGGCTATCGAGCGGTGGGATGGACGCCGCACAAGAAGATCTACGACGCGGTTCTCGCGGGAAGCATCGTGCTCTATCTCGGACTCTTCGTCGGCATCGGCATCGCTCTCGACGCCAACGCGACGATCGAGACGCAGCTCATCCGCGCCCTCGGCACCTGCGCGCTGCTCCTGCTCCACCTGATCCTCGCGATCGGACCGCTGGCGCGACTCGACCGGCGCTTCCTGCCCCTGCTCTACAACCGTCGCCACCTCGGCGTCACGATGTTCGTCGTCGCGCTGGGCCACGCCTTGTTCGGGATCGTGCAGTTCCACGCGCTCGGCGACGTCGACCCGCTGGTGAGTCTCCTGGTCTCCAACACGCAGTACCAGAGCGTGAGCCAGTTCCCATTCGAGGCGCTGGGGCTGGTCGCGCTCCTCATCCTGTTCGCGATGGCGGCCACCAGCCACGACTTCTGGCTCGCCAACCTCACCGCACCGGTGTGGAAGTCGCTGCACATGCTGGTGTACGTGGCCTACGCGCTGATCGTCCTCCATGTCGCGCTCGGCGTCCTCCAGGCGGAGCGTCATCCGGTGCTGGTGGGCTTGCTCGCCGCGGGTCTCGTCACTCTCGGCGCGCTGCACGTGGTCACCGGCCAGCGCGAGCGTGCCGGCGATCGCGCTGGCGACCGCGGCGTTGACGCTTCGGGGTTCGTCGAGGTCTGCCGGCTCGGCGACATCCGCGAGAAGCGGGCGCGCATCGTCACGCTCGGCGGCGAGCGCGTCGCGGTCTTCCGCTACGACGGGAAGGTCTCCGCGATCTCGAACGTCTGCCAGCACCAGAACGGTCCGCTCGGCGAGGGGAAGATCGTCGACGGCTGCGTCACCTGTCCGTGGCACGGCTATCAATACCAGCCCGAGACCGGCGCCTCGCCGCCGCCGTTCACCGAGAAGGTGCCGACCTTCCGGGTGCGCCTCGACGGCGATCGCGTGCTGGTCGATCCGCGGCCGAATCCACCGGGCACGCGCATCGAGCCGGCGGTCGAGGCGACATGAACGACGACGCCAACGACGATCTCTACGTCGGCTACCTCCCGGCCGCGCCGCCGCGGGTGGCGCGGTTCGTCCGGCGTCTGGTGCCCATGCTGGTGGTCGTCGCGGCCGTCGTGGCCGCGCTGCTCGCCGTGCTCCAGGCGCCGTTCGATTCGGGGACGTTCGAGTTCGGTACCACGCGCGCTGTCGAAGGAACGCTCCTCGAGCGCCCCTACCCGATGCTGGTAGACGAGGAGGCGGCGCGTGGCGCGCTGCTGGTGCGCGAAGGAAAGCACGGTGCGGCGCGCGACGCCGCGGGCCTCGACGGCCGCCGCGTCCACCTCGAGGCAACGCGCATCGAGAGCCCGCTCGGGAGCATGCTCGAGCTGGTGCCCGGCACGCTCGAGCCCGCCGGCGCCCAGGCCGACGTCTCATCCCCGGCAGACCAACTTCTCGGTCACGTTGAAGTGACCGGCGAGATCGTGGACTCCAAGTGCTTCCTCGGGGTCATGAAGCCGGGCAAGGGAAAGCCGCACCGCGCGTGCGCCGCCCGCTGCCTCTCGGGCGGCATCCCGCCCCAACTCCTGGTGGTGTCGGCGGAAGGTGCCAGCCGTCTGCTGCTCCTCGCCGATGCCCAGGGCGGGCCGCTCGCGAGCGAGTCGTTCCTCGACCTGGTCGGCGAACCGGTCATCGCCACCGGCATGGTCGAGCGGCGGACAGGGCTCCTCGTGCTCCGCCTCGACCACGCCCTCCGTCCCGCCCACTGACCCGTGAGACACTAGCCTCACTCTCTCGAGGAGGCTGGAATGACGCGCACCCCGATCCTGGTCGCCGCCGTCGCTCTCCTTTCATTCACCGGGATTGCGTTCGCCGCCGCTCCGGCGCCGGCCGACGCTCCCGTCTCGTCGGTCGCCAAGCCGGAGACGGTCGGGATGTCGGCCGAGCGGCTGGGGCGGATCGGTCCGGCGATGCAGCGCTACATCGACTCCGGCCTGGTCCCCGGCACCGTCACGCTGGTGGCGCGCAAAGGCAAGGTCGTCCACCTCGAGGCCCGCGGCGCGCGCGACGCCGAGAGCGGCGCTGCGATGAGCACCGACGCCATCTTCCGCATCGCGTCGATGACGAAGCCGATCACCTCGGTGGCGCTGATGATGCTCTACGAGGAGGGCAAGTTCCGCCTCAACGACCCGATCAGCAAGTGGATGCCGGAGTACGCCGAGCCCAAGGTGGCCGAGCCGCTACCGGACTCGGCCAGCGGCCCCCGCTATCGGTTGGTGCCGGCGGTGCGTCCGATCACCGTGCGCCAGCTACTCACCCATACCGCCGGGTTCGCCAACTCCTACCTCGGCTTCTTCAAGCAGGAGGTGGACAAGGTCTCGGCGAAGCAGAAGCCGGACGACACCATCGCCGACTACGTCTCACGCTTCGCCGCCGTCCCGCTCAACTACCAGCCGGGCGATCGCTGGGAGTACTCCGGCGCAACCAACCACATCGGTCGTCTGGTGGAGATCCTGTCCGGCATGACCCTCGACGAGTTCTTCCAGAAGCGGATCTTCGAGCCGCTGGGCATGAAGGACACCCATTTCTACCTGCCGGTGTCGAAGCTGCCGCGCTTCGCGGCGCAGTACACCCCGGGCGAAAAGGACAAGAAGATCGTGCTCGCCGACGCGCCCACGGCCGAGAGCCGATTCGTCAAGGAGCCCCACACCTTCTTCCTGGGCGCGGGCGGCCTGGTGTCGACCGCGACCGACTACTGGCGCTTCCAGCAGATGATGCTCCAGGGCGGCGAGCTCGACGGCCGGCGCATCCTGGGGCGAAAGACGGTCGAGCTGATGACGTCCAACCACACCGGCGATCTACCAATCTGGCTTTCGGGCCCGGGGTTCGGTTTCGGGCTCGGCTACAGCGTGCTGCTCGACCACGGGGCCGCCGGCTCGATGCAGTCCAACGGGACCTTCGCCTGGGGGGGCGCCTTCTGCACCACCTTCTGGGTCGATCCTCACGAAGAGCTGATCGGGATCCTGATGACCCAGGTCCGCCCCTACGACCACCTCGGCATCCGCGAGGAGTTCTCGGTTCTGGCCAACCAGGCGATTTCCGACTAACGCTCGAGTTCTCCCCGGAATAACTACCCGTACCCGCGCCGTTTTGGCGAGGTAA
>DATAFT010000317.1:0-2745 GCA_036257295.1 Thermoanaerobaculia bacterium | reverse complement strand
CTCGGTGAGCCTGCGACGCGCAGTCTCCACCTGTGATTCGGCGAGGGCGACCTGCCGAGTGAGCAGGGAGTCGTCGAGGCGGGCCAGGACCTGACCCTGTGCGACCACCATCCCCTCCTCGACGTTGGCATCGACGATCTTCCCGGTCACCTTGGAGGAGACCGTCGCCATGCGCCGCGCCACGACATATCCCGAGGCATCGAGCACCGCGCCGCGGTTCCTCTCGCCCGAAGCGGCAGCCTCGACGGTGGCGAGGCGCACTTCGGGAGCGGTCTGCCGGCTACGCCAATAGGCGGCGCCGGCAGCGCCGAGGACGAGAACCGCCGCGAGGGTGATCAGCAGGACGCGGGGCGCGCCGCTCCTGGTCTGGGTGTCACGGTCGATCCGCAGCTCGGACAGGCGGTCGCGAGATTCGGGCATGGTCGAGTAGCTCACTCAGGTACGAATACGCGGCCTGAGCGCGACGGTTGCGTCGCCGCCGGCCCGCAGTGTGACTCGGCTCACGGATCGGCAGTCTCGGTCAGGGGAGCGAGGGCGCGCTGGAGCACGGCCTCGTCCACCGGCTTGGCCGAGAGGACCGCGGCAGACGCGTTGCGCAGATAGCGATCGGCCGCTTCCCGCAGCGCCGCCGGGTCGACCGACCGCACCCGCTCGGCGACGCGCTCGGGCTCATCGAGCCCCATCCCGTAGAGAACGTTGAGCGCGGCATCGGCCGCCCGATCGCTCAGCGATTGCTTGCCGAGGAACTCGGCGGCGAGAACCGCGGCTTTCGCGCGCTCGACGTCCTCTGCGGGAGCCGCCTCCTTGCGCGCGCGGTCGAGCACCGCAACGGTGCGATCGAGCGCCGTTTCGAGCTGCTCGAAGTCGGTGTTCCACAGCACCCCGAAGTACCCTGGCGCCAGCCCCGTGAACTGGAAAGCGGACACCGCGTAGACCAGGCCAGGTCCGCGGCCACGCAGCTCCTGCGGCAGCCACCCGTAGGGAAAAGCGCCCAGCAGCTCGGCCAGGACCTGTAGCTTCGCGAACTCGGGCTGGTCGAGGGTCGGCGTGGGACCGAGTCCGATCTGGACCGCCGCCAGCGGCTTGTTCGACACCTTGGTGACGATCTTCCCGGCGGGCTGATCGAAAGCAGGGACCTTGAACGGCTCCTTGGCGCTGGCAGGCAGCTCGCCGAGGTATTTGGTCGCCAGCTCGCGCACGCGCCCCGGCTCGACGTCGCCAAAGACAGCGAGCACAGCGGTCGAGGCTCCGAGCCGATCGAAGTATGTCCGCCGCAGCTCGTCTGCGGTCGCTTTCTCCACCACCTCGCGCTGTCCGAGGGAGTTGGTCTCCCACGGCGTACCGTCGAACCAGGACTCGCGAAACAGCGTCGAGAGCTCGCTGGTCCAGTGGTCGCTGCGGCCATCGATGTCCGCCAGCAGCCGCTCCCTGAGGACCTCCCATTCCTTCGCGGGGAACGACGGATGGAGCGTGACGTCGGCAACCAGCTCGACGATGCGCGGCAGATCCTCGGCCAGACCCACCGCCTGCGTGAAGGTCGAGTTGTTGCCGCAGCCGGTGCTGATGGTCGCGCCCAGGCTCTCGATCTCCTGTGACAACTCGTCCGCCGATCGACGCTCGGTGCCGCGCATGCGCAGCTCGGAGGCGGCGTTGGCGAGCCCGAGCCGAGTCGGCGGGTCGGCGAGCAGGCCGCCGAGGTGATACATGTGGACCGCCACCGCCGGCACCAGCGTCGAGCGGCCGATCAGGACGCGCAGCCCGTTGGGCAGCACGAAGGTCTCGACCGCTGCGGTCTCGATCGTCCGCGCCTCGCCGCTGCGCGCGCGCGATCTGAGGCTGTCCGCGATCTTGCGGTTGTCGAGGTCGACCGGCTCCCTCGGCAGCGTGGCGGCGGTCGCGGCCTCCAGGTCGCGCTTCGGCATCTCGAGTGGAGCGCCTTCGGCCGCCGGCTCGAGCACGATCGTCATCAGCCGCTGCGGATCGAGGTAGCGGCGACCCGCCTCGACCACGGCATCGGCTCCGATCGACTGGATCTTCTCGGCGTACCGGCGGTGATAGTCAGGATCGCCGTAGTCGGTGACGTTGTTGGCCAGCACCGACGCCAGCCCCTCGGCGGTCTGCCCTGACATCGTCACCGCCGCGATCATCTGACGCTTCGCCGTCGCCAGCTCGTCCTTGCCAACGCCACCGTCGAGCACTCGCCGCACCTCGGCCAGGATGCGCTCCTTGGCCTGACCGACGTCGGCGGTGACGTCGGCGTCGACCCCGAAGAACCCCTCCCCCCACGAGAAGCTCGAGTTGTAGGCCTGGATGTCGGTCACCGCCTGATCACGGTCGCGAACGCTGCGCACCAAACGGCTCGCTTCTCCACCGCCGAGGATGCCGGCCAGCAGATCGAGCTCGTAGTCGCCGGGTGTGTTGGCGCGGGTCGACGGCCACGCCAGGCGCAGTCGCGGGCGCTGGATCGAGGCGACGCCACGCGCTTCGCGCGGCGAGGTGGGCGGGGGCTCGATCGGGAACGACAGCTCGGGCAGGTCGCGCGCGGAGGAGCCCGACCACAGCTTCGCGATCTGATCGACGACGGTCTTGCGCTCGATGTCGCCGGTCACCACGAACACCATGTTGTTCGGCACGTACATGCGGCGGTAGAAGTCGTACACCTCGTCGCGCTCGATCTTCTTGAACTCGTCGACGTAGCCGATGGTGGGATGGCGCGCCGGGTGGGCCTGGAAACGCACGCCCTGG
>DATAFT010000264.1:0-1521 GCA_036257295.1 Thermoanaerobaculia bacterium | reverse complement strand
GATCCAAAGCCCTAGAAAGAGGGCCAACTGAATCGTGCGCCGCGAGCTCACGACGAGGTCGAGGCCGCGCCGCGGCCGCGCGCCGCCCAGATGGCGAGGCCCACCGCAACCCATCCGCCGAAGGCGATCCACTCGGCGGTCCCGAAGCTGCCGGGCACGACGGGGATGACCTTCATCAGCACGATGCCGGCGCCCACCACGACGCCGACGCCGGCCATGGCGCGGTCGAGCGGCCGCGCCGCGCCGACCTTCGCGCCGCGTCGAGTCCAGGCGAGATAGGCGGCGCAGGCCGCCATCCAACCGGCGCCGACCGCGAGCGAGCCCACCTCGCTCACCGGAACGAGCAGAGCGTCGCCGAGGAAAGACGCCGCGGCGGTGAGCACTCCCATCGCCACCACCGCGACCGCCGGCGTTCCGAACCTGGGGTGAACCGTCGCGAGCGACGGATGGACGAGACCGCGCCGCCCGACGCCAAGGATCAACCTCGTGGAAGCGACGAAGTTCCCGTTGAACACCTTGAGCAGCGAGAGGAAGGCGCCGAACAGGACGAGCTGCGCGATGGTGCGCGATCCGAACGCGCGCTCGAACGCCGCCTCGGTGCCGAGCTCGCCGTCGACGATCTCGCGCCAGGGCACGATGAACGAGACCACCGCCACCACGATCACGTAGAAGAGCGCGCCGGCAAGGAGCGCGAGCAGGATCGCGCGCGAGAAGCCGCGCGTGTCGTAGCCGGGTCGCGCCTCCTCCGATCCTTTGACGATCGACTCGAAGCCGGTCATGTAGTACGGCACGATCTGGAGCACGAGCAGGATCGAGATCCAGGCGCCGGCGCTACCGGTCTGCGCGAACAGCGGCTCGAGGTTGCGCACGTCGCCGCGCGCGAAGCCGAGCACGGCGAAGATCGCGAACACCGCGAGCAGCCCGAACGTCATCACGTTCTGGAAGGTGCCGCTCCGCTTCATGCCGCGGTAGTTGACGATCGTGATCACCGCGGTGAGCAATAACCCGACGGCGAGACGAGGCGCGTAGATCATGCGGCCGCCGACCTCGTAGAGCGGCCAGGTGTTCATGTCCGGGAACTGGCGCGCCAGCAGGTTGCCGATCGCCACCGCTTCCCAGGGACAGACGATGGCGTACGCCAGCACCATCAGCCATCCCGAAGCGAAGCTCACGAACCGCGGGAAGACGGCTTCGGTGTAGGCGATCTCGGCGCCGGCGTCGGGCATCGCGCGCACCAGGTGGGTGTAGGTGTACGCAACCGGCAGCAGGAGCAGCCCGCCGAGCAGATAGGCGAGCATCGCGCCGCCCGGCCCGCCGCGCCCTAGCCAATCGTCGATCAGGACCAGCCAGCCGACGCCGACCATGGTGCCGAAGCCGAAGGTGAAGTACTCGACGGTGGAGAGAGTGCGGCCGAGCCGAGCCGCGGGAGCGGGGGCGTCCGACGGGAGAGGCCGAGGGCTCGAGCTCATCGACATGGGGTCTGGCGCCGCATACTAAACTGCCCCGCGTTCGAGGGTGCAC
>DATAFT010000247.1:0-5118 GCA_036257295.1 Thermoanaerobaculia bacterium | reverse complement strand
GCCTCTTCGAGCTCGAGCTCGAGCCCCGCCACCCGGTCCTCGAGCTCGCGCGTGGTCTTGGCGTGCTCCTCGCGCAACCGGTCAGCCTCTTCGCGCAGCTCTTCGATGCGCGCGCGCGACTGATCGCTCTTCTTTTCGAGGCCCTTCTGCGCCTGCTCCAGTCGCTGCTGCGCGCTGTCGCGCTCGCGGGTGACCGCGGCCAGATCCTTCGCACGCTGCTCGAGGTCGATGCGAAGCGAGTCGAGATCCTTCTGGCGCCGGGCCTCGCCGTCGCGCGCCTTCTGGAGTCGCTCCTCTACTTCCTTGATCCGCTCCTGGCTCTCGCGCAGGTCGAGCACCACCTCCCAGCGCTGACGCTTCTCGAGGCTCAGTCCCTCCTGCGTCTTCGCCAGGCGCTTCTTGAGCGCCTCGAGGCGCCGCTGGGCAGTGCGAGCCGTCTTCCCCAGCGCGACCACCTGCTGGCGACGGTTCTGCCGGACCGTCTCGATGCTCTGCAGCAGCGTCGACTCCTCGTCGTCGAGCGACTCCAGGATCGTGGTCTGGCTCAAGCCACCATCGTCGGCGGCACCAGCCGCATCGTCGCCCTCGCCGCCATCGGTCGCGACCGCTGGCGCCGCTTCCTCCGCGGCCACCTGCTCCCTCGGCGACGAGCCGAACGCGTTCGGCTCGAGCGCCCGCACGCAGCTCTCGAAATCGTCGATAGCGAAACCGTCCGCCGGAAAGGCCGCGGCCGGCCCGATCTCGGCCAGGTCCGCATCGAAGTCCGCGCCGTTGGTCTGCATCACCAGCAGCGCGGGCGCGGCGATACCCTGGGCCCGCAGCTCGCGCAGCGTCCCCACACTCTGTGCGGTCTCCGGATGCGCGATGACGAGCAGCGCGCGAGAGAGAACGGAAGCCGCCGCTTCGAGCCCTTCTTCCAGCCGATGCACCTGCAGCTCGCCGAACACGTCACGCGCCGCGGCGGTGAAGGTGGCCTCGATCGTGGGTGTAGCCGAATGGAACGCGATCGTGTCGAGGCGCTGGCTCTGGCGTTTTTTGCTCATGGCCCCTCCGCGGTACCGGCGACCTGGGTCTTCAAGGGTCGCGCAAACTCTCGAACATGGCAACAATTCGCTTATGTCGAACGGCGCATTATACGCCTATACGAGGCCGGTGACAACTCACGGCACCGCAGCATGGTACCGCCCTTACTGGAAAAGGCCGTCGATGTAGGCCGCGATCTCGGACGCCTCGCAGCGCATGCAGTCGCCGGCCACCGCCCCGATGGTCAGGCTCACGCCGCTGAACCCGAACATCCGCCGCAGGATGAGCAGCCCATCGGTCAGCGGCTCGACCTTGCCGTTGTCGTCCACGTCGAGGTCCGGAAGGATCGACTGCAAGTAGGCGGCGATCCCCGCGGGATCGCACCGCAGGCAGTCGGGGTCGACCGCTCCCGCGGTGAGGCTCTGGCCGGAGAATCCGAACAGCGCGCGCAGGATCAACAGCCCGTCGGTCAGCGGGTCGATCGTTCCGTCGGCCGTAATGTCGGAGGGCGGCCCGCCCGGGGTCACGGTCGGCGTCACCGTGGGGGTGTTCGACGGAGTCGGGGTAGGTCCGGTCGGCGTCGGGGTGATCGTGGGCGTCCGACTCGGCGTCGGTGTGATCGACGGCGTCAGGGTCGGCGAAGGCGTGAGAGTCGGCGTCGCGGTGGGAAAGCCTGTGAAGAGCCGGCCGAAAACGCCGGAGGCGTCTCCATCGTGATATCCGAAGCTGCTCCAGGCGGCGACGAAAGCTCCGGTCGCGGCAACGCCGACCACCGGGTTGACCTGGACGTCAGCGGTGAAGGTGTTGATCAGGAACTCGCCACCGACTCTGCCACCGCTCGATGTGAAGCGTTGCCCGAACACGCCCTTGCTCCCACCGTCCTGATTCTCGCCGGTCCACACCACCACGAAGTTGCCGTTCGCGCTCATGCCGATGACGTCGAGAGCCAGGCCAAAGGAGCTGGTGTACTGAGCACTCGTGGTGAAGGTGTTCACTTGGAACTCCGCGCCGACCCTGCTCGCGTCCGCGTTGAAGCGCTGGCCGAACACTCCGGTCGCGGAGCCGTCCTGATTATTGCTGCTCCACACCACGAAAAAGCTGCCGTTGTCGTTCATTGCGATCGCCGGTGACTGCTGCACGTACCAGGTGTAGGAATTGACCAGAAACTCGGCACCGATCCTGACGCCAACGGAGGTGAACCGGCGGCCCATGACCCCGAGGTTACCGCCGAGGCCGCCGCCACCGCCGTCGAGAGGCGTGTTCCAGACCACGACGAAGTCGCCGTCGCCCTCCATCGCGATAGCGGGCTTTCCGGTCAGAGAGTTGGTGAAGTCGGTGACCCGAAACTCGCCTCCCACCGAGGCGCCAGCGGAGGTGAAGCGCCGGCCGAAGATTCCCCAGCCGATCGCCGACGGATCCTGGATCTGGTCCCAGACGACGACGAAGTCTCCGTCAGCGTCCACCGCGACGGCCGGTTCGCCCGCAAAGCTGTCGGTGTAAGCGTTGGCGCGGAACTCGACGCCCAGGGCAACACCCAGCGAGCTGAAGCGCCGGACGCCGATGCCTTGGAAAGACTCGGCCCCCGTCTTGCCGGTGCCGTGCCACACCACCACGAATTCGCCGTCGCCCTCCATGGCGATGCGGCCGTTCCCCTGATATCCCGTGAAGTTGGAGCTTGCTTGGAACTCGCCGCCCAGTCTGAGACCAGCCGAGCCGAACCGCTGCCCGAAGACCGACGTCGTACCGGTCTGGCCGCTCACCCAGATGACGACGAACGCTCCGTTGTCAGCGATCGCGAGGGAGGAGACGGCTTGGCCCCCGAGCGTGTACGAATTGACCTGGAACTCGCCGCCAAGCGGTGCAGCGGCGTGCGCGGCACCCGCTAGCGCCGCAGCGCAGACGAGCGAAAACGAACGAACAACCTCTCGGCGCATCGGCCCCTCCTCTGGCGCCTTCCTCGAAGCGAGAAAGCCGGACAGAGCATAGATCGCGCGCGCCCCCGATTCCACAGGGCACTTGGCGGCGATCGCGTTCTATCTCTTCGATGGACCAAACGCCAGCGACGAACCGCTACCGTCCCGCGAACCGACTGAGATCGACCACCGCCCGCTCGTGCGTGCCCTGACTGATCGGCCCGCGCGGCGACAGCACCTCGACCTCGAACGTGACACGACGCTTCTCGCGCTTCGTCAGTCGCGCCCTGATGCGCACCGCCTCGCCGGACGCGGCAGGGCCGGTGTGGCTGATGCTGATGTGGGTGCCGACCGAGGTCTCGCCGGAGTCCAGGTGCGGCAGCATGGCGGCGAGGCACACGCCTTCGATCAACTCCACCATCGACGGCGTCGACAAGACCTTCATCGGCAGATGCCTAGGTGCCATCTCGTCGGTCACCGTCAGCGCGCGCTCGATCTCGACCCCGGGACTCAAGCTGTCTTTCATGGAAGGATCATAAGGAATGGACCGCGCGGTCCCCCCTGCCGAGAACGACTCCGATCGCGAGCCACTGTCCGGTCAGGTCGAGAAGGTCGTCTTCCACAACCCCGAAAGCGGCTTCGCCGTGCTGCGAGTCCGGCTGCGCGGCCGCGGCCAACCGGCAACCGTGGTCGGCGTCACTCCGACGATCGCCGCCGGCGAGCACGTTCAGGCGAGCGGGCGCTGGGAGACGACGCGCGAGCACGGCACGCAGTTCCGCGCGCTCTACCTCGAGGTGACGCCGCCGAGCACGGCGGCGGGGATCGAGCGCTATCTCGGATCGGGCCTGATCAAGGGCATCGGCCCCGCCTATGCCAAGCGCCTGGTGGGGGCCTTCGGCGACGCCGTCTTCGACGTCATCGAGCGGACGCCGGGGCGTCTGCGTGAGGTAGAGGGCATCGGTCCGCTGCGCGCCGAGCGCATCACCGCCGGCTGGTCGGACCAGAAGGCGATCCGCGAGATCATGGTCTTCCTCCAATCGCACGGCGTCTCCACCGCGCGCGCGGTGCGGATCTGGAAGACCTACGGACCCGACGCGGTGCCGCTGGTCACCGCCAATCCGTATCGCCTCGCGCGCGACATCCGCGGCATCGGCTTCAAGATCGCCGACCAGATCGCGATGAAGCTCGGAGTCTCGAGCACGTCGCCGCAACGAGCGCGAGCCGGCCTGGCCTGGGTGCTCCTGGAAGCCACCAACCAGGGGCACTGTGCGCTACCGCGGGAGCGGCTGCTCGAAAGCGCCACCTCGCTGCTCGAGATACCACTCGACGTGCTCGAAGCCGCGCTCGCCGCCGAGGTCGAGACCGGCGACCTCGTGCTCGACACCGTCGACGGCGAGCCGTGCGTGTTCCTGCGCTGGCTGTGGGAAGCCGAGCGCTCGATCGCGGAGCGCCTGGATCGACTGCGCAGCGGCGAGCCCCCGTGGCGCGCGATCGATCCGGCGAAGGCGGTGCCGTGGGCGGAGGCGCGACTCGGCGTCGAGCTCGCGGCGAGCCAACGCCAGGCGCTCGCCACCCTGCTCTCCGCCAAGGTCGGCGTCCTGACCGGAGGCCCCGGCGTCGGCAAGACCACCCTGGTCCGCGCGTTCCTCGAGATCGTCCGCGCGCGCGGCATCGATCCGGCGCTCGCGGCGCCCACCGGCCGCGCGGCCAAGCGGCTGGCGGAGAGCACCGGCACCGAGGCCAAGACCATCCACCGGCTGCTCGAGAGCGGCCCGCGTGGCTTCCGGCGCGACGCCGCGAATCCGCTCGACTGCGATCTGGTGGTGATCGACGAATGCTCGATGGTCGACGTGCCCCTGCTCGATCAACTGCTGGCCGCGGTGCCGGCACGCGCCGCGCTCCTGCTCGTGGGCGACGCCGACCAGCTCCCGTCGGTCGGCCCCGGGCAGGCGTTCGCGGACGTGCTGGCGTCGGGCGCCGCCTCTTCGGCGCGGCTGGTCGAGATCTTCCGGCAGGCCGCGGAGAGCTCGATCGTCACCAATGCGCACCGGGTCAACCAGGGCGAGATGCCGATCCTCCACGGCGACGAGTCCGGGCCTCAGGACTTCTTCTTCGTCGATTCGCGCGACGCCGACGACGCAGCGGACAAGCTGCTGCGCATGGTGCGCGATCGCATCCCGGC
>DATAFT010000151.1:0-1900 GCA_036257295.1 Thermoanaerobaculia bacterium | reverse complement strand
AGCTGGCGCCACGGGCTGGCCGCACGCCAGTTGTCGTTCTGCCCGCCGGCGCCCCACGCTTCGAGCCTTGCGAGTCGTGTGCCGTAGCCGTCGTCGGGTCCGGCGAAGCCGGCGTAATAGGCGGTCGCGAGCATGTGCTCGGCGGGCGTGCTGCGCTCGGCGATCGCGTCAGCGACCCCGCAGTCCTGGAGCACCTCCATCGCGCGCTGGTTCAGCACGTGTGCCTTCGGCAGGTCCGACGTCCCCGGTCGCGCGCTGACGAGCAGATGGTCGACGCCCAGACGAGCGAGCAGCATCGAAGCGGTCAGCCCTGCTCCGCCGCCGCCGACGATCAGAACTGGTACGTGTATCGTGCGCATTTGGAACGGACGCTACAGAACGCTTATGGAATGTCAACTACAATCCTGTCCGTGAGCTCCACGGTTCGAGCCAGCGGCGACGTCACGCCAAACCGCCGCGGGGCCCGGTCGCGCGAAGCGGTGCTCGACGCGGCAGAGCGGCTGATCGCGGAGCACGGGTACGAGGCGGCGACGGTCGCGGCGCTCGTGGAGGAGGCCGGCATTCCGGCGAGTTCCGTCTATCACTACTTCGGCTCCAAGGAGGGCGTGCTCCTAGCGGTCATGGAGCGGGGCGCCGAGCGGTTCTTCGCGCAGCTGCCGGATTTCGATCGACGGATCGGCTCGCGGCAGGAGCACCTGCGGGTGGTGGTGGAAACCGTCGGGTCACTGCTCGACCGCCATCCGGACTTCCTGCGGATCCTCGTCGTGATGGCCACCCAGCCGATGAGCGCCGGCGAGGGCGAGGTCCACCGCGTCGTGACCCGAGTGCGGGAGCTCGCACTCCAGCGCCTGCGAGAACAGATGGAGATCGTCTTCGCGCTCGATCCAGAGAGCGGTCCTGCGGACCACCTCGCGCATTTCGCGCTCGCGGCGTTCGATGGTGCATTCGTGGCCCGCCAAGCACATCCGCAGTTGACCATCGCCGAACTGCTCGAGCACCTACCGGCCGCGCTGGCGGCGGTGCGGCGAGAGCTTGATCGGGCCGCCCGGTCTTGACGCTCCTCGCCGGCCGGAAATCGTCACAAACGGATGACGACGAATCACACCGCCGGCGGCCAGGATTGCGGAGATGGAACCCGCCCCGGCCACTCCGCCGAGCGAGAAACTCGTGCTGATCGGAACATCGATCGCGCTCCGCGACGGCTCGCGCGTCCGCATTCGCAGGCTCCGGGATTCGGACAGTGAGCTGCTGTTGCGGGGGTTTCGCCGCCTCAGCCCCGAGTCGCGCTACCGGCGCTTCCTGGCGCCGACGCCCGAGCTGTCCGGGCAAACCTTTCGCCACCTGGTCGAGATCGACCACCGCGACCACGAAGCGCTGATCGCGGTCGACGAGGACTGCAACGAGGGGGTCGGCGTGGCCCGCTATGTACGCAACCCGGCGCGGCCGAACGCGGCCGAGGTCGCGGTCACCGTGGTCGACGACTGGCAGGGACGAGGGCTCGGCACGCTCCTGCTGGAAGCGATCACCATGCGCGCGCGCGATGAGGGTGTCGACACCTTCACCGCGCTCATGCTGGTCGACAATTCACAGATGATGGACCTGCTCCAGCGGCTCGGCGCGGTGCGCGTTGTCGACCGTGCCGCCGGGGCGGTCGAGGTCGAGGTGCACCTCCCCGCCATCGGCGTCAGCCCCGAGCTGCGAAAGCTGATTCGTCTTGCCGCGGCGAGCGAGATGGCAATACCGATCGGCGAGTTGCCGCGCTAGCGCAGGCGCGCGGCGGCTGAGAGCAGTCCGAGCGAGCGCGCGCGGGAGACCGCCTCGCCGCGGCTGTGGGTGTCGAGCTTGGCGTAGATGTGGCGCAGGTGCGTGCGCACGGTGTTCGGGGACACGTACAGCTCTG
>DATAFT010000120.1:0-6607 GCA_036257295.1 Thermoanaerobaculia bacterium | reverse complement strand
GACCACCGGGTCGATGAAGCGCACCCGACCCTGGAACTGTCGCCCGGGCATGGCGTCCAAGGTCGCCCTCGCTTCCTGCCCGCTACGTACTGCGCCCAGGTCGGCCTCGTAGATCCTGGCCTGCAGCCAGACCCTCGACAGGTCGGCGAGCAGGTAGAGATCCTGGCCCGCGGTCACGTACTGGCCGGAGACGGCCAGCTTCTCGAGCACGGTCCCGGAGATTGGAGAGCGCACGACCAGTCCCGTCTCGACGTTGCGGCTCTGCTCCAGGCGCGCGATCTGATCGTCGTCGATGCCCCACAGGCGCAACCGATCGCGAGAGGCCTGGACCAGGGACTCGGCCGAGGTCGCGTAGCCCGAGGACCCGCTGGCCTGGCCCCGGGCGAGGTTGTCGACAGCTAGCAGGTGCTCGCGCTGTGCCGCCACCAGCTCGGGGCTGAAGATGGAGTAGATCGGCGCGCCGCGACCGACTGTTTGGCCGGTGAAGTCGAGGTGGAGACGCTCCAGACGTCCGGCGACGCGCGCCGCGATACGCGTCACGCTCGTCTCGTCGGCCTCGATCGTTCCGGTAGCGCGAATGTCACGCCGCAACGGCTTGCGCTCGACGGGCACGGTGGCGATTCCGGCCGCAACCATTCCTTCAGGCGAGAGCTGGACGGCACGGCCCTCGAGCTCGCGTCCACCATGCGCCACACCTGGCTCTTCGTCGATAGCCCCTTCGGCCGGCGCCCCTTTCTCGCGCTCGGCCAGATCCATGCCGCAGATCGGACACTTGCCCGGCTCCTCCTTCACCACCTGCGCGTGCATCGGACAGTAGTACTCGATCGCGGCTGCGGCGGGCGCCGTCGGGGCTGCTCCCGGGTCGGTACAGCCGGTGAGCGAGGCCGTCCCGGCAACGGCAAAGAACACCGCGAGCATCCAGGCCCCGGCTCGAAGTCCCCGACTCTCAGTGAGCCACATCATCGTCTCCTTGCTCCGGCGTTCCCGGCAGGAGCGGGACGCCCGAAGCTCGCTGAAGAGCCGCAACCGCTCGGCCGATGCCGGCGGCGCGATCGGCCGCGGCCTGCTGGTACTCGTCGATCTCCGTTGTCGCGCTCACGAAGGTGAGAAAGTCGACGCGGCCGACGGCATAGGCCTCGCGGGCGGCGCCGAGGTGGACCTCGGCCTGGGGTAGGACCACGTTGCGATAGAGGCGCAGTTGCTGGCGCATCCTCTCGAGCTCGGCGTACGCCTCGCCGATGCCTCCTCGCAAGCGCGCGCGCACGGCCAGGAGCGCCACCTCGGCGGCCTCCCGCGCGGCCTCCTTCTCGGCCTGCTTCTCCGCCAGGCGGGACCGCCGCGCCCAGGGCAGGCTGACTGCCGCCGACACGCCGAAGAAGTCGTCGAACTCCTCGCGACGCCCGTAGTAGCTGCTGAGCATCCAGCCCGGACGGCGCTCCGACTCGACCATGCGGAGCTCGGCGGTGGCCGCCGCGACCGCGGCCTCGGCCGCGCGTACGTCTGGACTCCGCTCTTCGGCGAGCCGCTCCAACTCCTCGATCGACGGCACCGGGATCTGCTGGTCGAGATCCTCGGTGAGTGGAGCCACCAGGTCGATCGGTGTGGTCGAGGACCGCCCCAGCACCGCATTGAGCCGCGCCACCAGAGCGCGCCGCTCGGACTGCAGGGTCAGGATGGTCTCGTCGAGCTGCGTCAGCCGAAGGCTGGCGCGCAGCACGTCGGCCTGCTGGCCCTGCCCCACTCGGAACCGTTCGGTGGCTGCAGCCGTCGCGTCCTCCAGGCGCAGGCGCGAGTCGCGCAGGATCGCCAGCTTGTGGTCGACTCCGGCCAGCGCGAAGAACGAATCGGCAGTGTCTGACGCGACCTCGAGGACGTGGGCGCGCTGATCGGCGAGGACCCCGTCGACCTCCGCCACCGCCGCAACGCGTCGCGCTTCGCGCTCGCCACGCGCGGGCAAGGCCTGACGGTAGGTCACGACCTCCATCGTGAACTCGTCGCGCGTGAGCGACGGGCTGTGCACCGGGATGTCCTCGACCGCGAGCTCGAGCTCCGGGTCGGGCAAAGCCCTCGACTGTGGCACCCGATGGCGAGCCGCATCGACCTCGAGCTTCATCGCCCGCAGGTCGAGGTTGCCGGACACGGCGGCCCGGATCAGCCCGACCATCTGACTGCGCCAGGACTCGCCCTCCAACGCCGGCGGACGGACTTCGTCGTCGCCACGCAACGCGCCGGTAACCACGAGGCCGGCGATGAGCGTTGCCGGCCAAACGAAACTCGCGTGAAGCATCACGTTCCTCCTCGACAGATCTGTGCACACGATCGGCGCGCGGCCGAGCTCGGCTGCGCGTCGAACCGAACGCGCGAACGCGCCGCGCCGGAGGTCGCCTCCGGCGGACCGCATCACGCCGCCTCAGCGGCGAGGACTCAGATCAGCAGCGAGGAATGGAGCGTGTACAGAGGCTCGAGCTTGGGGACGGGATCGAGTGGCGCGGCTGGGACGTCGCCGCCGAAAACCGGCGCGGAAATGGGCGCCGGCGGACCGATCGGCGCCAACGCTAGCGGCGGCTGCTGCTCGAAACGCGTGCGTTCGAACGCGTCGCCGCCGTTACAACAATGCCGCGCCTGGGCATCCTCCGCGGCGCGGTCGCAGCAGGATCCGCCGCCGCCGTCGCCGCCACAATGGGGAGTTGGCGAGATCACCGATCCGTGTGTATCGACGGCGCCGGCGCAGCACGCAATGGGTACCAAGGCGCCGATCGGGAAGAGGACCGACAGGAAGAGGAGGAACGCGGTGCGGAGGCGAAGGGTGAGCATCGTCGCCGCGAGTATACGCAACCGACTCCAAGCCACGCGAGATGGGCAGTGGCTCAGCCTCAAACCGCCGCCGTCTCAGTTGCGCAGCCCGATCAGCTCAATGGGTAGCATTGGTCGCGAAGCGGAAGAACGCGATGGATTCCTTGGCCCGACCTAGCGCCGACCGATGGCGGCAAACTGCCCTACTCCTGGTCGTCGCGACCATGGTCTACAACGGCCTGGAAGCGGGAGTCGCTCTGTGGTCGGGTTTCCGCGCGAGCAGCATCGCCCTCGTCGGCTTCGGTTTCGACAGCATCATCGAGCTTGCGGCCGCGGGAGCCTTGTTGTGGCGTTTGCGGGTCGAGCAGCGCGGCGCTTCGCACGAAGATGTGGAAAGGACCGAACGCCGTGTCCTGCGCTTCGTCGGGGTTACCTTCCTCGCCCTGGCCGTCTACGTGACCGCTGAGTCTGCGGTGTCGCTCTGGAGCCGAGAGCGGCCAGAGGAAAGCAGTATCGGCATCGCACTGGCGGTAGCTTCCCTGGTAGTGATGCCGCTCGTCTCTTGGGGAAAGATGAGAGCCGCGAACGCGCTCGATAGCGAATCGCTGCGCGCAGAAGCAAAAGAAACGCTGGCGTGCTCCTACCTTTCGCTCACACTGCTCGTCGGCCTGGTCGCCAACTCGGCAGCGGGCTGGTGGTGGGCTGATCCCGCCGCCGCGCTCCTGATGGTGCCCTGGTTGCTGAAGGAAGGGATCGAAGGGGTTCGCGGCGAAGAGGAAGAAGCCGAGCCCGCTTAGTCCAACCCTGAACCGCCCGATTTCAAACTGAGCCACTACCGGCGGCGGTCGGGCAGTGGGCTCCCGCCACCACCCGCGTTGGAAGCATGACCTTTCCTACGTTAGGCTGCCGCCGCATGCCGACCCGGCGCGCGCCCGCTTGGTGCCTGCTCCTCCTCGCTCTCTCCGCGGTCGCAGTACCGCTTCTGGCGGACGACGGCTGCGACGAGTCCTGCGGCAGCCACTGCGGCGACTGCGTTTGGTGTCCGCTGGCGGCCGACATGGCCAACGTCGACGACGCCATGGGATTGAGCTCGACCGATCTCCGTTCGGCCCCGCATCAGTGCTCGGCGCCCGCCGTTCCCCGCGCCTTGGACCACGTGCCGCTCCTCGCGCGCTGATCGACGCGAGCGCCCGGCGTGGGCTCTCGACTCACCCAACTCCTCCACCACCGACGGCCATCGAGCCGGACGCGGAGGTTTCGATGATGAGACGCGGAAGACGCGCGGTCGGCGCCGCCGCCTGGTTGACCTGCTTCGCCGTGGTGCCCGCGTGCACCGCACAAGCGCTCGCGTTTCGCGAGGTGGCGGCCGCTCGACGCCCCCACCCACGCGAGATCGAAGTGGAGAGCTTCCTGGCGGAGGTCGCGGAAGCCGCCGCGGGAGGTGGCGCCTGGCTGCTCGAGGCGCCCACCGCCTTGGCGCTAACTGGCGGGCGACGTCCTGACAGAGGCGACACCGAGCTCGACCTCGGCGTCGCGATCCAGCTGCCGATCCACGCCGATCGGCATCGGCGACTCGATCTGGCGACGGCGCTGAGCGAGTCGAATGACGCTCTCCGGCGCTCACAAGTGGCAGTGGCGCTCGCCGATCTCGCCGCCGCCTACGCGCGCGCCTGGCTGGCGCAGGCCGAGGTCGAGCTGCGCGCGGAGGACCTCGCGATCACCGAGGCGTGGCTGGAGGCGACGCGGCGGCGCGTCGACGCCGGCGCCGACCCACCCTACGAATCGATCCTGGTCGGCGGCGAACGTGACCGCGCACTGCTCGAGCTGGTCGCGGCTCGCCGCGAGGTCGAGCTCGCCTGGGGAGAGCTGTCGCAGCTCGCCGCGCTCACGCCGCGGCCAACGCCACTCGACCTCTCGAGCCTGCCGGAACAACGTGACGTTTCCCCGGCTGCCGAAGCTACCGGCGCCGCCGCGCTCGCGGGAATCGAGGCGCGGCGCGACCTCGAGCTCCTCCTCGCGCGCGCGCGCTTCGCGGCGGCATCGAGCCGCTGGGCGGTCGAGGGCGACGCCGCGCGTGAAGGTGAGGAGGAGAACATCGCGCACGTGGGAGTCGCCTATCGCTTCGCTCGGCAGGGCGAGAAGGCCGCGAACGCGAGCGCGCAGAGCGCTGCCGAAGCCGCGGCCGAGAGCGGTGCCGCGACCGAAAGCGCGGCGCTCCGCGCGCGCCTGGTGTCGGCTCAGGTGGCACTGGCGTCGCAGGCGCCGGTGCTCGAGGAAGGCGATCTGGAGGAGGCTCGGCGGGCGCTCGAGAGTCGGCTCGCCGAGGGCAAGGAGCGCGCCTCCGCGGTACTGCCCCTGCGGAGGCAGCTCCTCGACGCCGCGCTCGCGAGTGCCGGCGCCCGCGCCGCGCGAGCGCAAGCGATGGCCGAGCTCTTCCTGCTCGAAGGGGGCGACCCACGATGACCATCCTTCGGTGGTACGGCAGATTGGGCGTTCTTCTCTTCGTCGCCGGCTTGGCCGCGTGTGGAGAGCGATCGACGCAGACGGAGCACGGCCACGACGACGAGCACGCCGCGGACGAGCGGACGGCTGGAGACCACGACGACGGCGCCGAAGTCGCTCATCGCGACGACGGAGAGGCCGACGACGACGCCATCCCGCTCGCCGGCGTCCGCGGCGTCAGCTTCGCCGACGTATCGCCGCCGGTCGAGGAGGGCGCCTGGTATCCGGCCGAAGCCATGGCCTCCGAGCTCGAGCGCGCGATGATGACGGCCCCGATCGAAGGTCTGGTGGTCGCCATCACCGCGCCGCCCGGTCGTGAGGTAGCGGCGGGGACGCCTCTCATCACACTGCGGAGCTCGGAGCTCGCGGAGCTCGTCGCCGCGCTGCTCAAGGGCCGAGCGACGCGAGAGCACGCGGCCGCCGAGTTCGCGCGCGAAGAGAGGCTCCGGAACGCCGGCGCGGGTGCGCTGCGTGAGCTCGAGGCAGCGCGCGCCGCGCTGGCCGTGGCGGAGGCGGAAGAGGCGGCGGCACGGCTGGCGCTCGAGGCGCGCGGCATCTCTCCCGATCACGCCGGGGCGACTCTCGAGGTGCGTGCCCCGTACCGTGGTCAGGTCGCGACCATCGACGTCGCCATCGGCGAAGGCGTGAGCAGCGGTCAGCGCCTGGGCATGTTCGAGACCGCCCGCGCCTCGCTGGTCCGCGTCGAGCTGCCGCTTCCCGGACCCTCGTCGTGGTCGCCGGGCGCGCCGACCATCGCGCGGCGCGGCGACGGCAAGACCTGGAGCGCGAAGGTCGAAGGATTGCCGGCGAGCCCGACCGCCGAAACCCGTCGACTGGCCTACCGACTTCGACTCGCCGCCGACGACGAGCTGCCCTACCCCGGCACCCCGCTCGAAGTTCGAGTCCCGATCGCCACCGGAATCGTGGTGCCGCAGGACGCAGTGCAACAGATCGAAGGGCAATGGGGCGTGTTCGTCGCGGCCGGCGAGCAGGCCAGCTTCGTCTCGATTCGCCGCGGCCCCGAACTGGGCGGCGACGTCATCGTCCTCGAGGGTCTCGAGCCGGGCCAGCGCATCGCGACCGAAGGCGCCTACTTGCTCAAGGCGCTCGCGCTCAAGCGGTCTGGCGGCGGAGCCGAGCATGCGCACTGAGCCGTCCGTCCTCGGACGGATGCGACTGTTCGAGGGCGTCCTGCGCCACAGCGGAGCGGTCCTGGTCGCGTCCGCGCTGCTCGCCGCCACGGGGCTCCTCGCCGCGCTCAACCTCAAGCGCGATCTTTTCCCCGACCTCGCCCTACCGTCGGTCCAGGTGT
>DATAFT010000085.1:0-3987 GCA_036257295.1 Thermoanaerobaculia bacterium | reverse complement strand
TTGCGCTGGGGGAGGTCGTCACAGCGTGAGGTCGCCGAGCGGGGGTAGCGCGCGATCGCGCTCGGAGATCACCGCCGCCGGCAGCGGCCACTCGATCGCGAGGCGCGGGTCATCGTACCGGATGCCGGCGGCGGCGGTTGGTTGGTAGCTCGCCGACATCAGGTAGAAGAGCTCCGTTCCGTCCTCGAGCGTCTGGTAGCCGTTGGCGACGCGCTCGGGGATCAGCACCTGGGTCGGCTCGCCGGCGCGCAGCGCCACGGTCCAGGGCCGAGCGAAGGCGGGCGAATCGCGTCGCAGATCGACCAGCACGACGAACGCGGCACCGGCGGTGCAGCGCATCAACTTGGACTCGGCGTGCGGCGGCCGCTGGTAGTGGAGGCCGCGCACCGTGCCGCGCGCGCGGTTCCAGGCGACGTTCGCCTGCGCCACCTCGAAGGCGATGCCGGCGGTGGCCAGCTCGTCGCGGCAGAAGGCGCGCGCGAAGAACCCGCGCTCGTCGTGCTGCGGCTCGAGGTCGATCAGGAAGGCGCCCGGCACCGGGGTGGGGCGGACCTTCACGCCGGCGGCTCCAACACCTCGAGCTGCGGCACCGCCACCACGAAGCGCCCCCCCCAGCCGCCGACCGCGCGCATCTGCCCGACGATCTCGTCGCGGAGATTCCAGGGCAGGATCAGCACGTAGTCGGGCCGGGCCGCGAGCAGGTCGTCGGGCGACCGCACCGGGATGCGCGAGCCGGGCAGGAACCGCCCCTGCTTGTGCGGGCTGCGATCGACCGTGAACGGCAGCAGATCGGGCCCCACCTTCGACCAGCACAGGAGAGTGTTGCCCTTGGCCGGAGCGCCGTAGCCGAGCACGCTCGCGCCGTCGCTTCGCGCCGCACGCAGGAAGACCACCAGCTCGTCGCGCACCTCGCGCGCGCGGGCGGCGAACGCGCGATAGGCGGCGGCGTCCTCGAGACCCGCCGCGCGCTCGCGCTCGAGCAGGTCTGCGACGCGCGCAGCGCCCGGCTCCGGCGGCAAGCCCGGCCGCGCCCGCCGGGCATAGACGCGCAGCGACCCGCCGTGGGTCGGCAGCTCGTCGACGTCGAAGAGGTCGAGCCCGTGCGCCGCGAACACCCGCAGCACGGTGCCGAGCGAGAAGTACGAGAAGTGCTCGTGGTAGATGGTGTCGAACTGACCCTCGTCGAGCAGTCGCAGGAGGTGAGGGAACTCGAGAGTGGCGACACCCTCGGGTGTGAGCACGGCGTAGATGCCGCGCACGAAGTCGTTCAGGTCCGGGACGTGCGCGAGGACGTTGTTGCCGACGAAGAGATCGGCGGCGAGTCCACTGGCCTGGAGCTCGCGCGCCAGCGCTTCGCTGAAGAACGCTCGCCGCGTCGGAATCCCCTTGCTCTCCGCCGCGGCGGCGACGTTGGTCGCCGGCTCGATGCCCAGCACCGGCACGCCGGCGCGCGCGAAGTACTGCAGGAGGTAGCCGTCGTTGGACGCGGCCTCGACCACGCGGCTCGCGGGCCCCAGCGCGAAACGCTCGATCGCGGCGCGGCTGTAGCGCTCGCAGTGGTCGAGCCAGGAGTCCGAGTACGAGGCGAAGTAGGCGTAATCGCTGAAGATCGTCTCCGCTCGCTCCAGCTCGGGGATCTGCACCAGCCAGCAGCGCTCGCACACCTTGGGCTTGAGCGGGAAGCGCGGCTCGGGATGCTCGAGCTCCGCCGGCTCGAGGTAGGAGTTCGCGAGCGGTAGCTCGCCGAGATCGAGCAGCGTGAGACCGAGTGGAGCGCCGCAGAAGCGGCAGAGGTCGGCCCCGGGTAAAGGATCGCCGGGGGGTTGGGACGGCGCCGGCGATCTTTGCCCGCCGGGCAAAGGATCGCCGGGGGTTTGGGGCGTCACTTCCAGATCTTCCAGGGCGGCGCGCCCTCGTTCCAGATCCGGTTGAGCTGCAGATAGTCGCGGTAGGTGTCCATCGAGTACCAGGCGCCTTCGTGGACGTAGGTGTGGAGCTGACCCTCGCGCGCCAGCCGCTGCAGCGGCTCGAGCTCGAAGAAGAGATGCGGATCGCCGTCGAGGTAGTCGAGGAACCGGCGCTCGAAGACGAAAAAGCCGCCCGAGACCAGCGCCACGCCGTCGCGGGGCTTCTCGTGGAACTCGACCACGCGATCGCCCTCGACCGTCATCTCGCCGTAGCGCGAGGTGGGCCGCACGCCGGTCACCGTGGCGATCCGTCCGTGCGCTCGATGGAAGCGGAGCAGGCCCTCGACGTCGAGGTCGGCGACCGCGTCGCCGTAGGTGAGGAAGAAGGTCGGGGTGTCGACGTAGTGGGCGATGCGCTTGACGCGCGCTCCGGTGGCGGTCTCGAGGCCGGTCTCGGCCAGCGTGACCTCCCAGTTCTCCTGATCGGGATCGCGGTCGTGGTATCTCGGCGGGCGAGCGCCATCGAGGTCCAAGGTGAAGTCGCGTCGCTTCTCGTGATAGCGCAGGAAGTACTGCTTGATCTCCCAACCCTTGTAGCCCAGGCACAGGATGAACCGGCGCACCCCGACCGCGCCGTAGATCTTCATGATGTGCCAGAGGATCGGCTGCTCGCCGATCTCGACCATCGGCTTTGGCCGGTGCTCGGTCTCCTCGCGCAGGCGCGTGCCCATGCCGCCGCAGAGGATGACGACGGGAAGATCGCGGGCGGCTGGCTGGTCGGTCATTGGCGGGCGATTGTAGCGCCGCCGGGTAGTGGCTCAGTTTGCACCGAGCCACTACGCGCCGTTAATGCTTCGGCGACCCGCTGGTACAATCGCCGGCGAGGCAAGCCACTGTTGAGCTCTCCAGACGCCTCTCTGTTCCTCCGCGTCGCTCCCGATCCGACGCGGAGCGCGGAGGCCGGCGGCGTCCCCGACCTGTCGATCCTGGTGCCCGTCCTCGACGAGGCCGACTCGGTCGACGAGCTGGCGGCTCGCGTGACGACCGTGGCCGAGAAGCTCGGCCTTTCGTTCGAGATCGTGTTCGTCGACGACGGCTCGCGCGACGAGACTGCTGCCCGCGTGCGCGACGCCCACCGCCGCGACCCGCGCGTCAAGATGGTGCGGCTGCGCCGCAACTTCGGCAAGGCGGCGGCGCTGTGCGCCGGCTTCGACCACTGCCGGGGCCGTCTGGTGGTCACGATGGACGGCGATCTGCAGGACGATCCCGACGAGATTCCGCGGTTGCTCGAGGCGCTCGAATCGAAGGACCTCGACCTGGTTTCTGGCTGGAAGCGACACCGCAACGATCCCGCCTCGAAGCGCTGGCCGTCGCGCCTCTTCAACTGGGTAACGCGGCGCGTGGCGCAGGTGCCACTCCACGACTTCAACTCGGGTTTCAAGATCTATCGTCGCGAGGTGCTCGAGCAGGTCTCGATCTATGGCGAGCTCCATCGCTACATCCCGGTGCTCGCCAGCCGTCGCGGCTTTCGGGTCGGCGAGATCGAGGTGCGCCACCACCCCCGCCGGCACGGCACCTCGAAGTACGGCTGGGACCGCCTCTACAAGGGCCTGCTCGATCTGATCACCGTGCTCTTCATCACCAGGTACACCCGGCGCCCGCTGCACCTCTTCGGTGTCTTCGGTCTGATGTTCCTCGGCCTAGGTTTCGCCGTCAACCTCTCTCTCGCGATCCTGTGGTTCCAGGGGCAGACGCTCTCCAACCGTCCACTCCTCCTGTTCGGCGTGCTGCTCATGGTGCTCGGCTTCCAGATCCTCACCACCGGCCTCCTCGGCGAGATGATCACGTTCAAGAGCTTCCGCCGCACCGACAGCTACTCGGTGAAGGAGCTGGTCGAGTAGGGGAGCAGCCTGCCTGCTTCCGTGCGGCGTCCATCACTCTGAAACTACTTTTCCTGACGCAGACCTACCCGCGGTTTGCCGGCGACACCGCGGGACCGTTCATCCGCGACCTCGCGCGCGCGCTGGTGCGCGCCGGCGACGTGGTGACGGTGCTCGCGCCCCACGCTCCCGACGTCGCG
>DATAFT010000067.1:0-20584 GCA_036257295.1 Thermoanaerobaculia bacterium | reverse complement strand
CCCGAGATCGACGACGACGTCGAGATCGAGATCCTCGACAAGGACCTGCGCGTGGACACCTATCGCTCCTCCGGCGCCGGCGGCCAGCACGTCAACGTCACCGACTCGGCGATCCGCATCACGCACCTGCCCACCAACATCGTCGTCACCTGTCAGAACGAGCGCAGTCAGCACAAGAACCGCGCGACCGCGATGCGAATCCTGCGCGCGCGCCTCTACGATCTCGAGATGCAGAAGCGCGCCGACGAGCAGGCGGCGCGCGAAGGTGAGAAGAGTCAGATCGGTTTCGGCAGCCAGATCCGCAGCTACGTGCTCCACCCGTACCGCATGGTCAAGGACCATCGCACCTCGACCGAGGTGGGCGACTCCGACCGCGTCCTCGACGGCGACATCGATCCGTTCGTCGAAGCGTTCCTGCGCTCGCAGATGGAAGGAGCGCGCAGAAGGCATGCTGTGTAGCATGTCTTCTGCGCCGATGATTCTGGCGCCGCGGACGGCGCATCCGGACCCTCGCGGCATGAGCCTGCCGCCAGCAAATCGGGACGAACCGTGACCGCGGGCGGCCGGACCGGCGAGCGGGCGCCCGACCGCCGGCGCCGCGATCTCGCGCTCGACCTGGTCTCGCCGTTGCCGCCGGTGCGTACCGGCATCGCCGACTACACCGTCGATCTGCTGCCCGAGCTCGAGCCGCTCTGCGACCTCCGCGTCGTACGCGTCGAGGGACAGGAGGTGGCGCACGAGATCGTCGAACGTTGGCACCCGGTTCCCATGGAGCGGCTCGGTGAAGGCGGTCGCGTGCCCTTCTACCAGATGGGCAACAACCTCCATCACGAGCGCATCCTCGAGTCGGCGCTCGAGCGGCCGGGCCTGCTCACGCTCCACGACCTCTTTCTCCATCACCTGCTGGTGGAGCGAACACTGGCGCGCGGCGAGATCGAGCCCTACCGCGAGTGGCTCACCTTCGATCACGGGCTGGAAGGCGCCGCGGTGGCCGAGCCGCCGCGCTGGGGCGCCTACGGCACCGCGTGCCTGTTCGCGCTGCCCTGCCATCGCAGGCTGGCGCAGAGTCAGCGCGGCATCCTGGTTCACAGCCAGTGGGCGCGCGCGCGCCTGCTCGAAGAGATGCCCGACCTCGCGGTGCGCGTGGTGCCGATGCCGATGCCGCTCCCACCCGACGTCGAGCCCGGCCGCCGCGCCGAAGCGAAACAGCGCCTGGGGATCCCGGAGACGGCGCACGTCCTCGGCTCGTTCGGTTTCCAGACGCCGATCAAGCGCACCGACGTCGTGATCGCGGCGATGGCGCGGCCGGAGCTCAGCTCGGTCCATCTACTGGTGGTCGGAGCGGTCGCACGGGAGCTCGACATCGAGAGCCTCGCTCGCGAGCACGGCGTCGCCGATCGCGTGCACGCAGTCGGATTCCTCGACCGCGACGCGCTCGACGCCGCGATGGCCGCGGCCGACCTCTGCGTCAACCTCCGCTACCCCACCGCCGGCGAGACCTCGGCGTCGTTGCTGCGACTGCTCGCCGCCGGCCGGCCGACGCTGGTGTCGGACTACGCGCAGTTCACCGACCTTCCGCGCGACTGCGTGGCGCACGTGCCGGTCGGCGAGGGCGAGGTTGAAGCGATCGCCGCCACCGCCGGAGCGTTGCTCGCCAACCGAGACGCGTTGGCGGCGCTCGGCCGGCGCGCCCGCGAGCATGTCCGTCGCGAGCACGACCCCGGCCGCGCCGCCGCGCTCATCGTCGAGGCCTGCGACGAGCTGGCGCGCCGGCCGCCTGGCGTGGCGCGCCCTGCCTTGCCAGGGCCGCCTTCGGCGCTGACCTGGGGAGTGATGGGTGGCGCGCTCGAGGTCGAAGGCGCGGCCACACCGTGGCCGGAGGGCGAGCGACGCACGTTGCGTCTGCGGGTGCGTAACGACGGGCGTACGCGCTGGCTCGCCGGCACGAGCGGCCCGGGCGGCGTGGCATTCGAGGTCCGCCTGTGGGGTGGCGATCGCGCGGGCGGCGCCGCGGAGCCGCGAGACGAGATGGCCGGCAGGCCATGGCCGGCGCTCCCGGTCGATCTCGCTCCCGGCGAGGAGGCCACGATCGAGCTCGAAGTGCGGCGCCCGCTGGGCACGGCGCGGCTGCGGATCGAGCCACATGTGCTCGGCGTCGCGGGCGCCGAGGCTCTCGGCGGCGGCATATGGGAGGCGGAGCTGTGACCGAGGGCAGTTGGATCGTCGAGATGCGCGATCGGCTGGCGACGCCGCCCCCGATGGGGCTCGCCACCGAAGGTGTCCGTCAGGCTGCGCTGGTGCCCATGTTCGTCGACGGCGGCGAGCTGTGGACCATGTTCCCGGGCACCAGCGCGGTGGTGCCCGGCGCCGCCACGCTGCCGCTCTCTCCAATCCTCGCCGGCGAAGAGCCCTGGGACGCCGCCGGTCGCTGCGCGGCGGCGTTCGGCGCCGATTCGGCGGCGCTGCTCCGTCTCGGCATGCTCGACTCGGTGCCCGATCCTTCCGGAGACGTCCTCGTTCCGTGCGTGGCGGCGGTGCCGGCGCCGCCTCGCGACGACGACGCGCGATCAGCAGCGGCGCTGATCCGTCTGCCGCTACGGGCGGCGCGGGCGCCCAGCCTGCTCGAGGAGCGCAGCGTCGCGGTGCGCGGCGTCGAGACCTGGGTCACGGTCGGGCACTTCGGCCCGGTGAAGCTCGCCGGCGGCGAGCTCGAGATCGTGGAGCTGCTGCTCGAGCGACTGTTCCGCGGGTAGGGCGTGGTCACTACCACGCCCTACCCGCCGACAATCTCGGCGCCGAGGACGGCGCGAGCGGCGTTATCATTTCTCCCTCAGTGTCTTGTCAAACAACGCGGAGCAGTGACATGACGACGCACAACCCCGAGCTGGAATCGATCGCGCGGCAGTTGGTGGCGCCTGGCAAGGGCATCCTCGCCGCCGACGAATCGAGCGGGACCATCAAGAAGCGCTTCGACTCGATCACGCTGGAGTCCACCGAGGAGAATCGACGCGCCTACCGCGACTTGCTCTTCACCACGCCCGGTGTCGAGCAGTACCTGAGCGGCGTCATCCTCTACGACGAGACGCTGCGGCAGAAGGCGGGCGACGGCCGCCCGTTCGCCCAGGTGCTGGCTGAGCACGGGATCCTTCCGGGGATCAAAGTGGACGCCGGCGCCAAGGCTCTCGCCGGAACGCCCGGAGAGAAGATCACCGAAGGCCTCGACGGGCTGCGCGAGCGCTGCGCCGAGTACCGCAAGCTCGGCGCGCGTTTCACCAAGTGGCGCGCCGTGATCGACATCGAGGAGAAGAACGGCATCCCGTCCGATCTCGCGATCGACGCCAACGCGCACGCGCTGGCGCGCTACGCCGCCATCGCCATCGAGCAGGATCTGGTCCCGATCGTCGAGCCCGAGGTCCTGATGGACGGCGGCCACTCGATCGAGACCTGCTTCGCCGTCACCGAGCGCACGCTGCGCTCGGTGTTCGCCGAGCTGGGGCGCCACCGCGTCGCGCTCGAGGCGATCCTGCTCAAGCCCAACATGGTGATCCCCGGCAAGAAGCACTCGAAACAGGCGAGCCCGCAGGAGGTGGCGGAGGCCACCGTGCATTGCTTCAAGCGCACGGTGCCGGCTGCGGTGCCCGGCATCGTCTTCCTATCCGGTGGGCAGAGCGAAGAAGAAGCGACCGCGAATCTAGACGCCATGAATCGGTTGGGCTCGCTCCCCTGGCAGCTCAGCTTCTCCTACGGTCGCGCGCTGCAGGCGTCGGCGCTCGCGGTCTGGAAGGGGAAGGGTGCCAACCTCGCGGCGGCGCAGCGAGCGTTCCATCATCGCGCCAAGCTGACCAGCGCGGCGCGTGATGGACGCTACGAGCCGAAAATGGAGAAGATACTGGTCGGGTCGTGAGACGTTGAATCGGAAACCGGGCTCGTCACCGTCATGATGTTCGTCTTGACCGTGGCGGTCTCGAGGGCGGTTCCGATCCTCTTCCTGTTCTCCGCCCTGCTCGTCGTCGGCCGCTTCCTCCACGATCGCTACAGCGCATGGAGTCCCAAGGTGGGCGCGGCGATGTTCGTCGCCGTACCGGCGCTCGGCCTTCTCGGCACCGCTCCCTACCTGATCAGATCGGTGGCCCTGGTCGCGGCCGAGCTGTCGGTCTCGCTCGACCGTTGGTCGGACGTCGACCGCTTCTACTCCATGCACTACCGCCTCGGCGGCCGCCCCGCTCCGCCCTTGCACAACAACTGGGTGACCGCGCAGATGAACCTCGGGAAGTGGACCGAGGCGGAGAAGACGATCCTGCTCTCCATCCGCGAGGAGGACGGCCGCGCGATCGCGGCGCCCGACAGCATCTATCTGTTGGGAATCGCCCGCTACTACCAGGGCCGTTTCCCTGCCGCCGCCAAGACGCTGTCGGCCCTGCCGGACAGCGAGTCGTACTTCCTCAAGCCCTACTTCCTCGGCCGCATCGCCGAGCGCGATGGAAGGAGCGAGGAGGCGTTCGCGCTCTACGAGCGCTGCCTCGAGCTCAACCCCGACTTCGTCGGAGCCCTCTACCAGGTCGTGCGTCTGCGTCTGGCGCAGGAAGACGCCGCCGCCGCGAGAGCGCGGTGGACGGCGTACCGCGAGACGATCGCGAGGTCGGACGATCCGCTGCTTCGGGAGATCGAGGCCGCGGTCGAGAGCGGCGCCGGGAGCCTTCCGGAGATGGAGTTCCGCGTTGTCCAGTTTCACTCGTAGCTGGAGGGTCGAGGACCTGCTCGCCGCGACCTTCGCGGTGGCGCTGGTGGCGTACGGCGGCGCGCGAGCTGCCGCCGAGGGCGTGCGGCTGGACGAGACCGACTTCTGGGACTTCAACTTCATCGTGGCTCCGGTCTCGCTGCTGGTCTTCATCGCGGCGGTGCGGTACGCCGTCGGCGGCGGCAACTCGTTGCTCCAGTCGACGCTGCGCGACCTGGTGCGGGTCGTTCGCGACTGGCTGCCGTTCCTGCTCTTCCTGCTGTTCTACGAAGCGTTTCGCAGCCGCATCTGGACCGTCCTGCATCACGAGGACCGCGACGCCGCGCTGCTCGCGCTCGATCGCCGACTGTTCGGCGAGACTCCCAGCGTGTGGATGGATCGTTGGGTCACCCGGCCGACGACCGACGTCATGGCGGTGGCGTACTTTCTCCACGTGCTCCTGCCTCCGGTGGTGGCGTTCGTCTGGTACCAACGCGATCGGCAGCGATTCCGGAGCTTTCTGCTGGCGGTGCTGGTTGCCGGAGTGCTCGGCACCATCGGCTACCTGCTGGTGCCCGCGGTGGGACCGGCGGTGGCCTATCCCGAGCTCTTCCGCACCGCGTTCAGCGGCACTTTCTACAGTCCGGTGACGGCAATCCTCGACAGCGCGCGAGCGCCGCGGGACGTATTTCCGAGCCTCCACGTCGGCATCTCGACCATCGTGCTCTGGTACGGCTCGAAGCTCGGCCGCCGCTGGCTGCTCGCGCTCACGCCGCTGGTGGTGGCGAACTGGATCTCCACTGTCTACCTGCGCTACCACTACCTGATAGACGTGTTCGCGGGATGGGCGGTCGCGGCGCTGGCAATCGCGATCACCGGCGCGTTGCTCGACGCGGAATCACGGCTGCAGACCGGCGCGTCCCTGGTGGCCCGAGGAGAGGCCTCATGACCTCGATCGAAGCCGTGGAGGCTGCTTCACCCTCGGTTGCGGGGAGCAGCCTCGGCGGAGACCGGACGCTGGTGCGCGCTGCACTGACCGCCGGGCTGTTCGAAGCGATCGCGATCACCCGCTACGACGTGCTTCGCGGCGAGTTGTCGTGGCGACGACTGCTGGCTGCGCTGGCTTGGATGGTTGCGATCGTTGCCATCCACGCAGTGCCGTGGACGGTGCTCGCGCTCGCGCTGCGTCGACTGTCGCCGTCCTGGCGTTTCAAGATCTGCTTCCTGGCCTGGACGGTGGGGGTGGCCTGGGGCCGCACGCTGCTCGACGACCGGACGCCGATGGGAGCGGGATGGCTGTTAGGAGTGGGGTTGTTCCTGGTGTGGGTGGCGCCCGACTTGCGATGGTGGCGGATTCCAGCCTGGGCGAACACCGCGCTCCAGACCGCCGGAATTCTCGCCGTCGGCGCCTACGGGCTGTTGGGTCGGGTTCCCGACGCCACCTACGCGTTGCGCGATCGATCTCTCTTCCTCGCCACCTCGGCGGCGATGGCGGTGGTCGTGGTGGAGGCTCTGCTGCGCGCGCCGCGCGCCCTGGCGCTGGGCATGGCAGCCCTGTTCGTCGGCAGCTTCACGATCGGCCTCATCGAACCCTCGGCCGCGGCTCCCAACGTGCTGTGGGTGCTGGTCGACACCGCGCGGCGCGATCACGTCAGCCCGTGGAGCAAGCTGGTCTTGACTCCTGGAACGACGAAGCTCGCGGACGAGGGCATCCGGTTCGACGACGCAGTCACCGTCGTGCCCAAGACTCCGGCGTCGGTGGCGTCGTTCTTCACCGCCCGCTACCCGATCCATCACGGTGTGCGCAGCCTCTACGACTCGCTCGCCGCCGACCAACCGACCATCGCCGAAGCGTTCCGCGAGGCCGGCTACCAGACCAGGGCGTTCGTGGACAACGCGTACCTTTCGTCCGGACGCGGCTACGGCCAGGGATTCGAGGAGTTCGACGGCTACTACGAGCTCGCGCGGCCCTACGGCCCCCTGCGCTACACCAGCTGGACCGTGCTCGCCGATCGCCTGACGCGGCGCTCGATCCATAGCTTCGACAGCCAGACCTCGGCGCGGGTGCTGACCGACGCGACACTCTCGTTCCTGCGCTCGTCCCACCGCCGGCCCTTCTTCGCCTACGTCCACTATTTCGAGCCGCACTGGCCCTACTACCCTCCACCGGCGTTGGCGGAGGCTCACGGTGGGCCGCCGGACGGCAAGTGCGACGTCAACCTCATCGATCACATCGGGGTGGGGCGCGGCGCCATGATCTTCCAGAACTACCTACCCGAAGCCGAAAACGAGAAAGGGCGCCGCCTCTACGCCGCCGAGATGGAGAACACCATGACCGAGGTCGGCCGGCTGATCGAAGGCCTCGATGCCGCCGGCCTGCGCGAGTCGACCCTGGTCGTGTTCACCGCCGACCACGGTCATTCGGTGGGGGATCACGACTACTACTTCCACCACGGCGAGTTCCTCTACGACTCGTCGCTGCGCATTCCGCTGGTGCTGCGCTGGCCCGGGACCCTGCCCTCCGGGGTCGTCGTCGATTCGCAGGTACGATCGATCGACGTGGCTCCGACGGTTGCCCATCTGCTCCGCTTGACCAGCTTCCCGCGCGGTGACGGCACGAGCCTGGTGCCGCTGTTCGCCTCGCCTCCCGCCGACGGGGCGCCGGTGGCCCCCGCGTACATCGAGTCGGACGTGAAGATGTTCTCGTCGAACACCCGGCGCGAGATCGAGGGTCTTGCCGGAAAGCTGCGCGCGGTTCGCGACGGGCGCTACAAACTGATCCTCACGCCTCGCCATCGCCAGCTCTCCTTCGAGCTCTACGATCTGGTCGCCGACCCCGACGAGACCCGAGACCTCGCCTCCGATCCCGGGTACGCCGACGTCCGCGCGCGACTCGAAGCTCAGCTCCTGACGCTGGTGCCCCCGACGGAACGCACGATGCTGGGGCACTTCGTCAACGTCGGGAGAGAACGAAGCCTCTCGACCCAGACTCCGGCGCTGGAGCAGGCGCCCGCCCCCGATCCCAACCAGATGAAGATGCTGCGAAGCCTGGGCTACATCGAGTAGCGCGCGCTACCCGGAAGCCTCGGCGGGGCGCGCTTGCTCGAAGTGCGCGACCAGCTCGCGCGCCATCGCCTCCGCCTGCTCTAGAAAGAAGATGTGGGCACCGCCCTCGATCAGGGCGAGTCGCGCTTCGGGGATGCGCTCGGCGATCCGGCGCGAGTTCTCGACCGGCACCAGGATGTCCTGAGCGCCGGTGATGACCAGCGTCGGCACGCGGATCGATCGGATCGCTTCCGACACGTCGTACTTCGCGATCGCGCCCATGCGCCGCTGGATCTCTTCCGCCGAGTGCGGCCAGGTCTCCTTGGTCCACTGGTAATAGTCGAGCGCCTCGCGCCGCAGCGTGAAGGACTCGGGATGGGCCACCACCTCGAGGCCTCGTCGCACCGCCTCGCCGCCGCCCGACGACGCCGCCACCAGCTTGCGCACGGTCTCTTCGGAAGCAGCCACCGCCGCGGCGCCGCCGCAGTGCGAGCAGGCGATGGTGAGTGAGAGCAATCGCTCGGGCCAGGTGACCGCGAACTGCTGGACGATCATGCCGCCCATGGAGGCGCCCACCAGATGCACGCGATCGAGACCCAGCGCGTCGAGCAGACGTCGTACGTCGCCGGCGAACGCCGGCATCGAGCGATCGCCGTCGTCGGGATCGACTCGGGTGCGGCCGCTGCCGCGGTTGTCGGGCCGGATGACGCGGTAGCGCTGGGCGAGCAGCTCGGCGAGGCGGCCCCAGGTCTCGACCGTGCTCGAGAGGCCGCCGATCAGCACCACCGGCTCGCCCGCGCCTTGCTCCTCGTACCAGGTGCGGACCGCGCCGGCTCGCGAATCGTCGAGGTAGGGCATCGCCGGATCAGATCACGCTCACTCCACCAGCGCCAGCACCGCCTCGCGCTGGCGGTGCGCGTCCTCCTCGCCGATCGCGATCACCCGCCGCACATAGTCCTCCTGGAACATCAGCAGACTGAGGAAGTCGGCGTCGCGGGTCTCGTGCGTGCCGAGCCCGCGGGTGAGGAATCGGATCCCGCGCGGCATCTTCGCCTCGTACTCGGCCGCCAGCTTGCCGAGATCGACCGAGGGGCGGAGAACCAGCAGATCGAGATAGCGAAGTCCCTCTCTATGACCGTCGTCGAGATGACGGAGCAGACGGTTGGTGCGCTCGAGCTGGTAGGCGTCGTGATCGAGCTGGTCGAGGAATATCGAGTGCAGCAGGATGCCGCCGATCTGCGCCGGAGGCGGATAACCCGTCACCTGCGGCGTCGCCGCTTCGGCAGCGCTGCGGTCGTAGCGGGTCGAGACGGCGATGATGCGGCGCGCGCCGAGATGGATGGCAGGCGCGAGCGGCGTGGTGAGCCGCACGCCGCCGTCGCCGTGCCACGAGCCGGCGAGCTTGACCGCGGGAAACAGCAGCGGCAGCGCGGCCGAGGCCATGACGTGATCGACCGAGAGGCGGGTCTGGACGCCGCTGCGCTGCGGGCGTCGCCACGACTCGATGCCTCGCCCCTGCACCCAGAAGATGGTGCGTCCGGTCGACCAGTCGATGGTGGCCAGGCCGGCGGCGAGCAGGCCGCCGCTCTCGAGGTTCTCCTCGATGAACGGGATCTCGTCGTTGATGTCGGCATCGAGCACGCGGCGCAGCAGGCCCCACAGCGGCGAGGTGTCGACCAGCCCCCGGGTCTTGGGAACGATATGGGAGCCGCCCGAGCCGAGCCGCGCCATCCAACGCAGTGCGCCCCGAAACAGGCTCCACGGATCGGCGCGGAAGACGTCGTCCGGCGAGATCGAGCACCACAGCTCGTTGAGCGTCTCGATGCCGCCGCGAAGGCCCGACCGGCTGGCGGCGAGGCAAGCGACATTGATGCCGCCGGCCGACACTCCGGCGAGGATGGGGATCTCGAGATCGGGATGCAGCGCCGCGAGTCCGCGCAGGACCCCGACCTGGTAAGCGCCCCGAGCACCACCGCCGGTGAGGAGCAGAGCGAGCGGGCCGCGGTCGCCGGTAGGCATGCGCAGCGAATCGTAGTCGATGGCGGTGCGCTCGGGTCCGGCGGCTTACAATCGAGCCGCGCCGTCCTCGGCGCCAACAGCAAGCGAGCGCAGGGCGTGATATTCATCACGCCCGGAGTGAGCATGCCCGACCCTCGCGATCTCGTCGTCATCGGCAGTGGACCGGGCGGCTACGTCGCCGCCATTCGCGCCGCGCAGCTCGGTCTCGCTGTCACGGTGGTCGAGAAGGACCCGTTCCTGGGCGGCACCTGCCTGCACCGCGGCTGCATTCCCACCAAAGCGCTGCTTCACACCGCCGATCTGCTCGAAGAAGCGCGGCGCGGCGCGGAGTTCGGCGTTGCCTGCGCCGAGCCGAAGCTCGACCTGGCCAGAGCGCACCAGCACAAGCAGAAGGTGGTGCGCAAGAACGCAAAGGGGATCGAGGCGCTGTTCCGCAAGAACCACATCGAGGTGGTCCAGGGCAGAGGAAGGCTCGACGGCGCGCGCCGCGTCGTGGTCGAAGGCGACGGCGGCGAGCGCGGCGTTGACACGCGTCACGTCCTGATCGCCACCGGCTCGGCGGTGCGCGCTCTTCCCTTCCTGCCGTTCGACGGCAAGCGGGTCCTGAGCTCGGACCACATCCTCGAGCTCGCTTCGGTTCCAGCGAGGCTCGCCATCCTCGGCGCCGGCGCGGTGGGCGTCGAGTTCGCGTCGATGTTCGCCGCCTTCGGCTCCAAGGTGACCCTGATCGAGATGCTGCCGCGCGTGCTGCCGCTCGAGGACGAGGAGATCTCGGCCGCGCTCGAGAAGTCGCTCGCGCGGCGCGGTATCGAGATCCTCACCGGGACCGGCGCTTCGGGCGCCCGCGTCGCCGAGAACGGCGTCGTGCTCGAGCTTTCGTCGCGCACGCTCGAAGCGGACGTCGTGCTGGTCGCGGTCGGCCGGCGGCCGGTCACCGAGGAGCTGGGCCTGGAGGCGGCCGGCGTCGTGCTCGAGCGCGGCTTCGTGCGCGTCGACCGCTTCATGCGCACCGCGGCGCCGGAGGTCTACGCCATCGGGGACGTGGTGCCGACGCAGCAGCTCGCCCATCTCGCGTCGGCGGAGGGGATCCTCGCCGTCGAGCACATCGCCGGTCTCGATCCGCGGCCGATCGACTACGACCAGGTGCCGTCGTGCACGTATTGCGATCCCGAGGTGGCGAGCGTCGGCCTCACCGAGGCGAAGGCGCGGGAGCGCGGCCACCACGTCGTGACCGGGAAGTTCCCGTTCGTCGCGTCGGGCAAGGCGGCGATCCTCGGCCGCAGCGACGGCTTCGTGAAGGTGGTGCGCGAGACCAAGCACGACCAGCTCCTCGGCGTGCACGTGATCGGACCTCGGGCCACCGAGCTGATCGCCGAAGCCGGCATCGCGCTGCGACTCGAGGCGACCGACGAGGATCTCGAGCGCGCCATCCATCCGCATCCCACGTTGTCGGAAGCTATGATGGAAGCGGCGCGCGTGGCCGCTGGACGCGGCCTCCACATTTAGCTTCCTACGACGATGATCGAAGTGGTCATGCCCGAGATGGGCGAGTCGGTCTCCGAGGGCACCATCACACGCTGGCTGGTCGCCATCGGCGACGCGGTCGAGAAGGACCAGCCCCTCGTCGAGATCTCGACCGACAAGGTTGACGCAGAGATCCCGAGCCCGGCGGCGGGGACGATTCAGGAGATCCGCGCCGAGGAGGGCGCGGTGGTGCAGGTCGACGCGGTGCTGGCGGTAATCGCGGCCGACGGCGCCGGAGCCCGGGCTCCGACCAACGCATCGACTCCCGCGGCGGCGAAAGTGCCAGTGAAAGAGGTCGCGGCTTCTTCTCCTCCGCCGGAGGCCGCGGGCGCCGTCTCAGCCCTGGCCCATCCCCGGTTGGGGCGGGGGGGGCGGTTGCCAGCCGGTGACGCAACGCCGCCTGCGGCCGGCGCGGTCGCCGAGACTGCGGTGCCCGCCGGCGAGCGCATCCTCGCTACACCGATCGCGCGCAAGATCGCCGCCGCCGAGGGCGTCGACCTCGCATCGGTTCGTGGCTCCGGGGCCCAGGGACGCGTCACCAGGGAGGACGTGCTGCGCGCGATCGAGCTGCGCAAGACGGCGGCGCCGTCGCGCCCGCGCGCGGCGGCCGCCGGCGCTGCCGTTCGACCCGCGCGCGAGCCGGCCGCTGCCTCGCCGCCTGCTGCCTCGCTCGCCGCCTCGGCCGCCCCCGCTGCGCCAGCCGGCGACTTCCACGTCCGCCCCTGGGTCGAAGGCGAGCGGGTCGAGATCGAGCCGATGTCGCGCATCCGCAAGCTCACCGCGCGCCACATGTCCTACTCGCAGGCGACGTCGGTCCACGTCACCACCCTGTTCCACATCGACATGACGCGCATCGTCGAGATCCGCGAGCGGGTGAAGGCCGCCTTCGAACGCGAGCACGGCACCAAGCTCACGTTCATGCCGTTCGTCTTCCGCGCGCTCGCCACCGCGCTGCACGCTCACCCCAAGTTCAACGCCGCCATCGACGGCGAGACCATCGTCTACAAGAAGGACGTCAACCTCGGGATGGCGGTCGCGCTCGACTGGGGTCTGATCGTGCCGGTGATCCACGACGCCGATCAGGCCAGCCTCGCCGGCCTGGCGCGCAAGGCGAACGATCTCGCCGAGCGGGCTCGCGCCAAGAAGCTCAAGCCCGACGAGATCCAGCGCGGGACCTTCACCGTCACCAACCCCGGCGTGTTCGGCAGCTTGTTCGGGACGCCGATCATCAACCAGCCCCAGGTCGCGATCCTCTGCATCGGCGCGATCGAGAAGCGCCCGATGGTCGTCGCGGACTCCACCGGGCGCGACGCGATCGCGATCCGCCACATGGCCTACTTCGCGCTCACCTACGATCACCGATTGATCGACGGCGCCGACGCCGAGCTCTTCATGCGCGACGTCAAGGCCACGCTGGAGAACGAGACCTGGAGCGAGCTCACCGGAGCCGGACCGCGCGCGGCGCGCTCCGATTGAGGGCAAGCGTCGCCGCCGCGCCAAAACCTGGCTGCGAGCCCGTCGAGGCAGTCGATACCCGTGGCGGAGCCGCGTACCCTCAAGACCGGATTCCTCGGCCGCGTTCCCTACGCCGGCGCGGCCGCGCTGCAGTTGACGCTGCGCGACGCGCTGCTGGCCGGCACCGGCGAGGAGCACCTGCTCCTGCTCGAGCACCCCAGCGTCTTCACCCTCGGGCGCAACGCCGATCCCACCGACGTGGTCGCCGACCCCGGCTGGCTCGATCGCCGCGGCGTCGAGGTGCACGAGTCCGATCGCGGCGGGCAGGCGACCTACCATGGCCCCGGCCAGTTGGTGGGCTATCCCATCGTCGATCTCAAGCCCAATCGGCGCGACGTCCGCCGCTACGTCCGCGACCTCGAAGAGGTGCTGATCCTCACGCTCGCGGACTACGGGGTCGCGGGTGAGCCCGCGCTCTCGCCCCGGCCGGTCGGCGTCTGGGTCGGAGAGCGCAAGATCGCGTCGCTCGGCATCCACCTGCGCCACTGGGTCACCACCCACGGCTTCGCGCTCAACGTCGCCACCGATCTCTCGTTCTTCTCCGGCATCATCGCCTGCGGCATGGAGAGCGCGCCGATGACGTCGATCGAAGAGCTCGCTGGCACCGCACCCGCGCTCGAGGAGGTAGCGCGACGCGTCGTGCTGCACTTCTCCGAAGTATTCGGGCGGGCGCCAGTGCCCTTGAGCGCGGCGGAGATCGAGAGCTTGACCGAGACCGCCGCCGCCGCTGCAGCCGCTCCCAGCGGAGGCGACTCGTGAAGCGTCTCGCGGTCGGGCTCAACGCGGCGATCTTCGCGGTCACCAACGAGCAGCCCCGCCTGCTCACGGTCGCGGACCCGCGGCCGCAGGCCACCGCCGACTCCGCCGGCGAGCCGGCGCTCCCGTTCGGCCGACTCGACCCCGAAGGCGACCGTACTCTCGAGCTCGGGCTGCGCGGTTGGGTGCGCGAGCAGACCGGGCTCGAGCTCGGCTACGTCGAGCAGCTCTACACCTTCGGCGACCGTGACCGCCACCTCGTCGGCGACGACGATTCCTCCCGCGTGCTGTCGATCGCGTACCTCGCGCTGGTGCGCGAGCACGACTCGCCGTCGCTCGAGGAGGCGCACTGGCGCGACGTCTACGAGCTGCTGCCGTGGGAGGACTGGCGCGGCGGTCGTCCCGCCGCGATTGCGCGGTTCCTGTCACCGCGACTGCGCGAATGGACGACGCAGTCGCGGCCGCTCCAGAAACAGCGGCGCGAACGGGTCGAGATCGCCTTCGGGCTCGGCGGCGCGCGCTGGGACGAAGAGCGCGTGCTCGATCGCTACGAGCTGCTCTACGAGGCGGGGCTGCTGCGCGAAGCGCGGCGCGAGGTCGAGCCGGGGGCGTCAGCGAGCGCCGCGTGGTATCCACCACGCGAGCGATCGCCCATGGCGCCGAGGACGGCGCGCAGCGCGCGAAGCGGTGCCGCTGGGGTGGAAGCCAGCGCCAGACTGGGCCGCTCGATGGTGCTCGACCACCGCCGGATCGTCGCCACGGCGCTCGGCCGGCTGCGCGGCAAGCTCAAGTACAGACCGCTGGTGTTCGAGCTGCTGCCCCCCTTCTTCACCCTGCTCCAGCTCCAACGGGTGGTCGAGGCGCTGGCCGGCATCCGCCTGCACAAGCAGAACTTCCGGCGCCTGGTCGAGACCGCCGGGCTGGTCGAGGGCACCGGGAGGGTGGACACCCGCACCGGAGGGCGCCCGGCAGAGCTGTTCGCCTTCCGGCGCGAGGTGCTGCGCGAGCGCCCGGCGCCCGGGGTGGGGCTACCTGGCCTGCGCACCTGAGCTGTAGCAGCGCCTCGCTGCGCTCCCGCGCCGTCCTCGGCGCCAAAGACGACAACGAGTGGGCTGACACCGATCACGCCTCGGTCGTTGACAGCCGATATACTCACGCGTAGCATAACTGGAATAGGTCCGGCTTCGGACCTGTTTTCATAGGCGCCGACTTATCCTCGAATTGAGCATAATAAGGGGATTCCGATGGAGCCCGTGACCTCGACACCGCACTCTCGCGACCTCGCCTTCACCCCCGAGGTGGAGCGCGCGACCCGCGACGCGTGGGCGCGCCTGCGCCACGTCATCCCCGAGGTCGAGTGGCCGGTGCACGCACCGTTGATCGCCGCCATCAATCGCCTCAAGAAGGAGCGCGACGCGGTGATCCTCGCCCACAACTACCAGACGCCCGAGATCTACAACGGCGTGGCCGACATCAAGGGCGACTCGCTGGCGCTGGCGCGTGAAGCGCAGCGCACCGACGCCGCGGTGATCGTGCTGTGCGGCGTCCATTTCATGGCGGAGACCGCGAAGCTCCTCAATCCCGAGAAGACCGTGCTGCTGCCCGATCTCGAGGCCGGCTGCTCGCTCGCTTCGTCGATCACCGCGGCGGACGTCCGCGCGCTGCGCGCGCGCCATCCCGGTGTGCCGGTGGTCACTTACGTCAACACCTCCGCGGCGGTCAAAGCCGAGAGCGACGTCTGTTGCACCTCGGCGAACGCGCTCTCCATCGTCGAGGCGCTGCCGGGCGAGCGCGTGATCTTCATCCCCGACGAGTACCTCGCGAGCTGGGTCGCGGGCCAGACCGCCAAGGAGGTCATCTCCTGGCAGGGCCACTGCGAGGTGCACGAGCGGTTCACCGGGCCCGAGATCCACGAGTACCGCAAGCAGCACCCCGGGCTGGTGGTCCTGGCGCATCCGGAGTGTCCGCCCGACGTGCTGGACGAGGCCGACTTCGTCGGCTCGACCTCGAAGATGAGCCAGTGGGTCGGCGACCGCAAGCCCGGCCGCGTGCTGCTCGTCACCGAGTGCTCGATGAGCGACAACGTCGCGGTCGATCACCCCGAGCTCGAGTTCGTGCGGCCGTGCAACTTCTGCCCGCACATGAAGCGGATCACGCTACCCAAGATCCTGCGCTCGCTCGAGACCATGACCCATCGCATCGAGATCGACCCCGACGTGGCCGCGCGCGCGGCTCGCTCGGTCGAGCGGATGCTCGAGATGAGCGCCACCGTCCCGGGCGTGACCGTGGGCGACGAGCCCACGCCGAGCGTCATACCGACCACACCGTCGGCCAACTGAGGCGAGCGATGGAGACACGAAGCGCGGACGTCATCGTTCTCGGTGCGGGAGTGGCCGGGCTGCGCGCGGTGCTCGCGCTCGAGTCGCTGCGCGTGGCGCTGGTCACCAAGACCATGCTCGGCGTCGGCGGCTCGAGTCCCTACGCGCAGGGCGGCATCGCCGCCGCGCTCGACCGCGACGACTCCCCACGTCTGCATGCCGACGACACGCTCGCGGTCGGCGGCGGGCTCAACGATCCCGCCATCGTGCGGGTGCTGACCGAGCGCGCGCCGGGCGAGATCGAGCACCTGGTCGGCGCCGGCACGCGCTTCGATCGCGCGCCCGACGGCTCGCTCGCGCTGGGACGCGAGGCCGGGCACCGGCGGCGTCGCATCGTCCACGCCGGCGGCGACGCCACCGGCTTCGAGATGGTGCGCTCGCTGTCGGAGGCGGTGGCCAACCAGCCCGGTGTCGCCATCCGCGAGCGGTGCTTCGCCGAAGAGCTGGTGGTCGAGGGCGGCCGCGTCGCCGGCGTCATCGTCGATCCCGGCGGCGGCCGGCCGCGGCTGCGCATCGAAGCGCCGGCGGTGATCCTCGCCACCGGCGGCGCCGGCCAGATCTACCGCTACACCACCAATCCTCCGGAGCTCACCGGTGACGGCCTGGCGATGGCCGCGCGCGCCGGCGCCAGTCTGGTCGATCTCGAGTTCGTGCAGTTCCATCCCACCGCGCTCGCCGCCGGCCACGATCCGTTGCCGCTCCTGACCGAGGCGCTGCGCGGCGAGGGCTCCGTGGTGATCGATGAGACCGGCGCGCGCTTCCTGCTCGACGTGCACCGCGACGCCGAGCTGGCGCCGCGCGACGTGGTGGCGCGCGCCATCTTCGAGCATCAGCGAGCGGGCCATCGCGTGTTCCTCGACACCCGCATGGCGCTCGGCGAGCGCATCGCGCAACGCTTCCCCACCGTCTACAAAAGCTGTCGGGCCGCCGGCATCGATCCCGCCATCGAGCCCATTCCGGTGACGCCGGCCGCCCATTACTTCATGGGCGGCGTCATGGTCGACGCCAGCGGCCGCACCACGCTGCCCGGCCTGTGGGCCTGCGGCGAGGTGTCCGCCACCGGCGCGCACGGCGCCAACCGGCTGGCGTCGAACTCGCTGCTCGAAGCCGTGGTGTTCGGCAGCGTGGCGGCGGGCGACGTCCGGACGGCGATCGGCGCCGGGCCGGCGCCGCATGGCGAGGCGGATCGCGCGCGCGGCCCGGAACCCGTTCGGGTCGCCGGTGCCTGGAGCGACCAGTCTCCGGCCGAGCCGCGGCGGCGGCTGCGCGAATCGATGTGGGACCGCGTCGGCATCGTGCGCGACGCCCCGGGCCTCGAGCGCGCGCTCGACGACATCGACTCGATCGAGCGCGAGCACGACGACCGTCCGGGCGAGCTGCGCAACCTGCTCGAGGCCGGACGCCTGATCACGGGCGCGGCCCTGGCGCGCCGCGAGACCAGGGGCAGCCACGCGCGCTCCGACTACCCGTCGAGCGACGAGTCGCTGCGCCGCCACCTGCCGATCCGAACGACGCCGGCCGAACCCGTGGCGAGCGTCGCCGCCGCCCGACCCAGCGTGGCTTCCGCGCGTCGATGACGCAGCGCGGCAAGAAGATTGCCGCGGCGCGGCATGATCGTGCCGCTGTGCGGCAAAAACCTGCCGCAGCGCGGCAAGGCGGCTCGCTGCGCCATCCCGATCCCCTGCTCTACGAAGACCTGCTGCGGCGCGCCCTGCTCGAGGACCTCGGCGGCGCCGGGGACCTCACCACCGACGCCATCGTGGAGGAGACGGCGCGGGCGCGAGCGAGCTTCATCGCCCGCCGCGCCGGCCGCATCGCCGGCCTCCGCGTGGCGCTCGACACCCTCCGTCTGCTCGATGCCACGCTCGAAGCCGAGATCGCGAACGGCGACGGCGCCGACGTCGAAGCGGGCGCGGTGCTCGCCCGGATCGAGGGAGCCGCGCGCTCGATCCTGACCGGCGAGCGCGTGGCGCTCAACCTGCTCGGCCGACTGAGCGGCATCGCCACCGCCACGCGCGACCTGACGCGGGTCATCGCGCCGCACCGCGCGCGCATCGCCGATACCCGCAAGACGACGCCGGGCCTGCGCCTGCTCGAGAAGTACGCGGTGCGGGTCGGCGGCGGCGCCAACCACCGCTTCGGCCTCGACGACGCGATCCTGATCAAGGACAACCACGTGGCGATCGCCGGCGGCGTCCGCCGAGCGATGGAGCGGGCGCGCGCGGCGGCCGGCCACACCACCAAGATCGAGGTCGAGGTCGACTCGCTCGAACAGCTCGAGCAGGCCCTGGCGCTGGGCGCCGATCTCGTCCTGCTCGACAACTTCACGATCGACCAGCTCACCGAGGCGGTGCGCCGCACCGCAGGCCGCGCGGTGCTGGAGGCGTCGGGTGGAATCAGCGCGGCGTCCGCGGCCGCGATCGCCGCCACCGGCGTCGATCTCCTCTCCCTCGGCTGGCTCACCCACAGCGCCCCCGCGCTCGACGTGGCGCTCGACTTCGAAGCCCGCCGCAGCCGAGCCACCAGCTAAGATCCAGCCATGGACACGCTGGTCCAGCTGGCCGCGCCGTCGCAGCGCCGTCCACCCTGGCTGCGCATCCGCCTGCGCACGCCCGAGCGCTTTCACGAGGTGCGGCGCCTGGTCGAGAGTCAGCGGCTGCACACCGTCTGCGAGGAGGCGCGGTGCCCCAACATCTACGAGTGCTGGGGCGAGCACGGCACCGCGACCTTCATGATCCTGGGCGACGTCTGCACGCGCCGCTGCGGGTTCTGCGCGGTGACCACCGGCAAGCCGGCCGCCGGCGTCGACGCCGACGAGCCGCGCCGCGTGGCCGAAGCGGTCCAGGTCATGGGCCTGCGCCACACCGTCATCACCTCGGTCGATCGCGACGACCTCGCCGACGGCGGGGCGCACCACTTCGCCGACGTCATCGCTGCGGTGCGCGATCGCAATCCGCAGACGGCGATCGAGGTGCTCACTCCCGACTTCCGCGGCGCAGCGGACGCGCTCGACGTCGTGCTCGAGGCGCGGCCCGAGGTGTTCTCGCACAACATGGAGACGGTGCCGCGCCTCTACCGCGACGCGCGCCCGGGCAGCGAGTTCGACCGCAGCCTGACGCTCCTGGCGGGCGCCGCCGAGCGGCGCGATCACGGCGAGTACGGCGGCCGGGTCAAGACCGGACTCATGCTCGGGCTAGGCGAAGACGACGACGAGCTGCGATCGACGCTCGCGCGCATCCGCGACGCCGGCGTCGAGATCCTCACGCTGGGTCAGTACCTGCAGCCGACCCGCGAACACCTGCCGGTGCGCCGCTGGGTGCATCCCGACGAGTTCGTCGCGCTGCGCGAGTTCGCGCTCGGGCTCGGCTTCGCGCACTGCGAGGCGGGACCTCTGGTTCGTTCGAGCTACCACGCCCACGAGCACGTCGCTGCGCCGTCCCCGGCGCCGAAGTGATGACTAGCGGAGCGCATGGTAGACACCATGCGCGGGGCTAGCGCGGTGCTGAGCCGACTGATCGCGGGCAGCCTGCCTTGGATCCCGCGCCCGATCGTCTATCGGGTGGCGCGGCGCTACGTCGCCGGCGTCACCATGAACGATGCGCTGGCCACCGCGCGCTCGCTCGCCGCACAGGGGCTGCGCTCGACCACCGCGCTCCTCGGCGAGCATCTCCACGATCCGGCGCAGGTCGAGGCGACCGTCGCCGAGTACGTCCGCCTGCTCGAAGCGCTCGAGCGCGAGGGCCTCGAGGGCGGGGTCTCGGTCAAGCCCACGCATGTCGGGCTCTCGATCGACCCCGGGCTGTGCCAGGCGTCACTCGAGCGGCTGGCCGCGGAAGCGGCACGGCGCGGACGTTTCCTCCGCATCGACATGGAGGACCACGGCACCACCGACGCCGCGCTCGCGATCCACCGCCACCTGCGGCAGCGTCACGACAATGTCGGCATCGTGCTGCAGGCCTATCTGAAGCGCACGCTCGACGACATCGACGCGCTGCCGCCCGACTCCAGTGTCCGTCTGTGCAAGGGCATCTACGTCGAGCCCGAGGAACTGGTCGTGGGTGGCTACGACGCGGTGCGCGCCAACTATCTGCGCGCGCTCGAGCGCCTGCTCGCGCGCGGCGCTTGGACCGCGCTCGCGACCCACGACGAGTTGCTGATCCGCGAGTCGATCGAGCTGATCGGGCGCAGCGGTCGCGGCGAGAACGACTGGGAGCTGCAGATGCTGCTCGGCGTGGCGCCGAGGCTGCGTCAACGACTCGCGGTCGAGGGCAGGCGCATCCGCGTCTATGTCCCGTACGGTCCCGAGTGGTACGACTACTCACTGCGCCGCCTGCGCGAGAACCCGCGGATCGCGATGCACGTCCTGCGAGCGATGGTTGGACGAAGTTGACCCGGCGTAGCATGGTTGCAACGTGACGGCGAGAGGCACCTCCGCCTCGAACCCCCATCGGCCAGCCGGCCGCATTCTCGGTCGCTATCGACTGGAGCGTCTGATCGGACGCGGCGGCATGGCCGAGGTGTGGGAGGCGCGCGATCAGACCTTGGGGCGTCGCGTAGCCGTCAAGCTCATCCTGCCCAACCTCTCCACCGAGACGCGCTTCCACGAGCGCTTCCTGTCCGAGGCGCGCTC
>DATAFT010000050.1:0-4172 GCA_036257295.1 Thermoanaerobaculia bacterium | reverse complement strand
AGACCGACCGCCGTATTGTAGGAGAATAGACCGGTTAGTCTAGTCATTGGACTCCGATGTCGATCGACCGCCAAGGCATGAGCCGGCGTCAGATCCTGGGAGGAACGGCCGCCGCGATGGCGGTCGGTCTGCTCGGACGCGACGCGGCACCGGCGGCGCCGACCTCACGCCCGAGCATCCTCTTCTTCTTCCCCGACCAGCACCGTTCCGACTGGATCGGAAGCCTGGGTCGCGTTCCGGTGCCGACCCCGAACCTCGACGCCCTGGCGCGACGCGGCGCGCACTTCACCAGGACGCTGTGCGCCTCGCCGCTGTGCGCGCCATCGCGCGCCTGCCTCGTCAGCGGGCGCGAGTACGACCGCTGCGGCGTGCGCGACAACGAAAGCGATCTGCCGGAAGGGTCGCCAACGTTTTTTCGCCGTATGCGCGACAGCGGCTACCACGTCATGGGCGTGGGCAAGGTCGATCTGGCCAAGGGCTCGCGCACCTGGGGCCTCGACGGCAAACGCCACCAGGAGCGCTGGGGCTTCTCCGATCTGGTCGATTCTTGCGGCAAGATCGACGGCATGCTCGCGTACTACGGCGTACGCTCCTCGCTCGAGGTGCGGCCGCGCGCCGGCGCGGAGGCGAAACGACCGCGGGCCGAGGAGCCGTACCTCGCGCATCTCGACGCGCTCGACCCGCCGCTCGGCGAGGCGTTCGCCGACGACATGCTGGCCCGCGTCAAGGGACGAAAGCCCGAGCTCGCGTACGGCGACACGCGGCCGAGCCCGCTTCCCGATCCGCACTACCTCGACAACTGGATCGGCCGGCGCGGCCTCGAGATGATCGAAGCTGCGCCGCGCGATCGACCGTGGTTCCAGATCGTCAACTTCGCCGGACCGCACGCTCCCACCGACGTGACCCGGCGCATGGACGCGCTCTATCGCGGGCCCGACCGCGTGATCGACGCCTTCGCGCAACCGCACGCCTACAGCGGATCGATCGCGCCCGCGATGCACACGGCGATCCGCCAGAGCTATGCTGCGATGATCGAGAACATCGATCGCTGGCTGGGCCTCTACCTGGAGGCGCTCGAGCGGCGCGGCGAGCTCGACTCGACGATCGTGGTGTGGTCGAGCGACCACGGCGAGATGCTGGGCGACCACGGTCAGTGGGACAAGCAGGTGCCGCACCGCTCGTCGACCGAAGTGCCGCTGGTGATGGCCGGACCGGGGATCGAGCCCGGCCGCCGGGAGCACGCGCTCGTGAGCCTGATCGACCTCGGACCGACGTTCCTCGAGCTCGCCGGCCTCGACGCGCCGCCGGACGTCGACGCGCGGTCGATCGTGCCGGTGCTCACCGGCCGCGCGCGCAGCCATCGCGAGCACGTCCTCTCGGGTCTGCTCGGCTGGCGCATGGTGTACGACGGACGCTACAAGCTGGTGCGCGGAACCGGGCCCGCGACCACGTTCAGCCGCGCCTTCGGCCCGGAGCCGCTGCTCTTCGATCTCGACGACGATCCGTGGGAGGACCGCAACCTCGCGGCTTCGATGCCGAAGGTGGTCGCGCGGCTGAGCGAGGTGCTGCCGGCGGTGGCGGCCGCGGCCCAACCAGGATGAGCAAGGCATTTCTTCCCGGCGCCAGCGCGACGCCCGACGCGGTCGGTCTCGTCGATGACGCGCGATCGTGGACCTGCCGCGAGCTCGACCACCTGACCGCGCGCTTCGCCAACGGCATCGGCACGCTCGGAATGCGGGTGGGCGACCGGATCGCGATCCTCGCCCGCAACTCCGCGGAGTGGCTGGTCGTCTACTTCGGCTCGATGCGCGCGGGCGCGGTGTTCGTCCCGCTCAACCACCATCTGCAGCACGACGAGTTGGTCTACATCCTGCGCGACAGTGCCACGCGCCTGCTCTGCTGCGACGCCGAGAACGAGGTGCGCGCGCAGACGGCCGCGTCCGAGGCCGGCGTCGAGAGGGTGCTGGCGATCGACGACATGTTCGATGGCTGGCTCGACCGGCAGCTCGATGTCTGGCCGGCCGGACACCTCGGCGGCGTCCCCATGGCCTACACCTCCGGGACCACCGGCCGGCCCAAGGGCCTCGAGCCGGCTCCGCAAACGCGCACTGCCGAGCAGGTGGTCGAGGACATGGAGCGACTCGCGATCCTCTATGGCTATCGGCGCGGCGGAGCGCACCTGGTCGCTTCCACCATGGATCATGGAGCGCCAGCGCTGCATGCGCTGATGGCCGCGACGATGGGTCAGACGCTCGTGATCCAGCGACGCTTCGACGCGGCGGAGGCGCTCGGCCTGATCGAACGGCATCGCGTGACCACGACGCATATGGTGCCGACGCAGATCATCCGGTTGGTGCGGCTTCCGCAGGACGCGCGGGACCGCGCCGATCTGTCTTCACTCGAGGCCGTTTTCCACGGTGCCGCACCTTGCCCGCCCTGGGCCAAGACCGCGGCCATCGAGTGGCTCGGACCGATCCTGATCGAGTACTTCGGCGCCAAGGAAGGCTGTGGCCCGTTCCTTTGCACCAGCTCCGAATGGCTGGCGCGACCGGGCACCGTCGGTCGGGCCGGGCCGCACATCGCCGTGACCGTGGTGGGCGACGACGGCCGCGACCTGCCGGCGGGCGAGATCGGGACTCTCTACTTCCGCCGCGCCGACGGGCGAGCGCCGACCTACCGTGGCGATCCCGTAAAGACAGCGGCGAGCCGGCTGCCCGACGGTCGCTTCACGGTGGGCGACGTGGGTTGGCTCGACGACGATGGCTACCTCCATCTGGCCGACCGCCGCGCCGATCTGATTCTCACCGGTGGCGTCAACGTCTATCCCGCCGAAGTCGAGGCCGCGCTCGGTCAGCACCCCGCCGTCGAGGATTGCGCCGTCTACGGCGTGCCGGACGAGGAGTGGGGCGAGGCGGTGAAGGCGGCCGTGGTCCCGCGCGCCGGCGCCGACATCGCGGAGGCGGACCTGATCGCCTGGCTGCGCGAGCGTCTCGCGCACTTCAAGTGTCCACGATCGATCGAGCTCGTCGCCGAGCTGCCACGCGAGGAGATCGGCAAGCTCAAGCGCCGCGTGTTGCGCGACGCCGCCCGCGCGGGTCGCTCTATCGCCCGGTGAACTTCGGCGGCCGGTCCTCGAGCCAGGCCTTCGACGCTTCCTTGCGATCGTCGCTGCCGTAGAGAATGAACTGCCGGTAACGCTCCGCGTGGATCGCGTCGTGGAGCCCCATGTCGAGACCGCGGTAGAGCGACTCCTTGATGAAGCGCAGTGACAACGGCGCGTTCTGCGCCAACGTCGAGGCCAGATCCCGCGCCACGTCGAGCAGCTTCGCCGCGGGAGCGAGGCGGTTGACGAGACCCATCCGGTACGCCTCGTCGGCCGTGATCCTCCGCGCGGTCATCGTGATGTCGAGCGCATGCCCGGAGCCGATCAGCCGCGCCATCCGCACCAGCGTGCCGTTCGCCGGGATCATGCCGAGCCGCGCCATCGGCCACACCATGAAGGCGTCGTCGGCCATCACGCGCAGGTCACAGGCGAGTGCGAGCGTGGCGGCGGCGCCGTGCGCCGAGCCGTTGACCGCCGCGATCACCGGCTTGATGCAGCGCTGGAGCGCGTCGTACAGACTGTTGTCCTGGCCCTCGCCGTACTCCGAGATGTCCTCGGTGGAGTGAACGGCGGGATCGGCGAGGTCTGCACCGGCGCTGAACACCGTGCCGGCGCCGGTGAGGATGCCGACACGCAACTCACGCTCGCCGCCGAGTCGATCGAGCGCCTCGAGCAGGCCCGTCCACAGCGCCGGGTTCCAGGTGTTGCGCTGATCCGGACGATTGAGCGTGATGGTCGCGATCGGTCCATCCGCCGTGAAGTGAACCGCGTCCTGGTTCGACATCAAACCCTCCTCGCCGCCGTTTCGTCACCGGTTTCGTCGCATAGACTAGTCGGTCTATCGGAGGTACCCAAGGGTGAATCGCGTTTCGATCCTGCTCTGCGCCGGCATCATCGCAGCCCGCGCCGCTGGCGCCGCGCCGGCTCCGACCCCGGGAACGTCGCGGCCGCCCAACCTGATCGTGATCCTCGCCGACGACCTCGGCTACGGCGACATCTGCGCCTACGGCTGCGCCAGCGGCAGGACGCCGCACATCGATGCGCTGGCGCGAAGCGGTGTCCGCTTCAC
>DATAFT010000041.1:0-5876 GCA_036257295.1 Thermoanaerobaculia bacterium | reverse complement strand
TCATCATCGCTCGGACTCTCGATCGCCCGCGCCGTCAAGTTCCCCTCGAGCGAGGAGCTCTACTCGGACGGGGTCCACGTGGCGACCGGCGTGTTCGAGCTCGGCGATCCAAACCTTGACCCGGAGGAGAGCCTCGGCCTCGACCTCTCTTACCGCCGCAGCGCCGGACCGGTGACGGGCGATATCACGGTGTTCGCCCAGGACTTCGACCAGTTCATCTTCCAGCGCTTCACCGGCGAGGAGGACGAGGAGGGCTTTCCAATCGTCGCGTTCTCGCAGACCGACGCCGAGTTCCGCGGCGGCGAGGTCGAGGCGACGTTCGGGCTGCTCGAGGAACGCCGGCACCACCTCGACCTGGCGCTGTTCGGCGACTACGTGCAGGCCGAGCAGAGCCGGAGCGGCGAGGACCTGCCGCGGATCCCACCGCTCGGCTACGGCGCCGGCCTCCACTTCCACTCCGAGCGAGTCCACACCATGGTCGAGGCGCGGCACCGCGAAGATCAGGATCGCTTGGCGGAGAACGAGACGCCGACCGCCGCGTACACGGTGCTCAACGCCAGCTTCAGCTACCGCTTCTTCACCGGTGCGCAGGTGTACGACGTGGTGGTGCGCGGCCGGAACCTGACGGACGAGGAGGTGCGGGACCATACCTCGTTCGTAAAAGACATCGTGCCGATGCCAGGAAGGGACCTCAGCGTTTCGCTGCGGCTGGACTTCTGACCACCCCAGCGGCGCGAAGGAGTCAAAGCGGCTAGTGGCTCAGTTTCGAACTGAGCCACTAGCAGTGCCATGCCGCGTTCTTGCTCCGAAGGTTCCCTGGTCGCAGCTCAGACGGGCTACGGAGCGATCTCCGCGGAGCTCGAGTAGATCCTGCCGCTGTTCGGATCGAAGACCCCCGCCACGATGCGGTGCCACCGCCGTTCGAGCGTCAGCTCGACCGCGTGCCAGTGGATCTCACCGGGCTCGGGCGCCCGCTCGAGCTCGACGTGCACGGTCTCGAGCCTGGGCTCGGTGCGGGCGCCCTGGTCGTCCATCGCCACCACGCGCAACGCGAGATCGGCGGTGCGACGATCGCCGTCCCCCGCGAGCTCGATCTCGTCGAGCGGGAAACCGATCTGGGTGCGCAGCTTCACCAGGCCACGACCGGCGCGCTCGGGACGATCGAACCTGAGCTGCGCCGCGAGCGCCGAGGCAGGCGTGCCGAAGAGCAGCGCGCTCTCGCTCATCAACGTCATCTCGGTCTCGCGCGACGGATCGACGAACCCCTCGCGCGCCCGCACCACCAGCCCGGGCCGCAGCACCTCGACGCGGAGGTCGTGCCGCGCGTCGTCGGCGGCGCGGTCGAGTCGCAGGCCGAGCCAATAGTACGAGCGCGTGTCCCCGGCGACGCCGGCCAGGGCGAGCTCGCGCTCGTCGTTGACCACGGCGCGGCCGCCGGTCTTCTCGGCCAGGAAGCGCATGCCGGCGTGCAGGTTCCCCTCGGGCCCGAAGAAGCTCTGATCGCCGGCTCCCGGCAGGAGCCCGGTCGGGGTCTCGGGATCGATGCGGCCGGCCATGCCCGCCACGTCGACCGGATAGAGCGTGTAGCCGAGCAGGTTCGCGGTGTCGATCAACGGCCCGTACAGATCTTCGTAGCCGAGCACGCCGTTGGCGTAGGCCTCCTCGAGCGCTTCCGGCATGGCGCCGCCTGGAGCGGCGAACTCGGCCGGCGACAACGGCCAGGCGCCGGCGAGGAGCAGCATCACCCGGCGTCCGGGCGGCGACGAGAAGGTGCGCAGGCTCGCTACCGCGGCCATGACCGAGCGCTCGACCTCGTTGCCGAGCAGGCGCGCGTACCGATGCTGCAGACCGGAGAGCTCGCTGCCGGCGGTGCCAGGATGGTTCGCTTGGTTGAGGCGGCGATCGCGCTCGCGTCGGTTGCCGCCGCTGGGCCGGGCGCGGGCGTCACGGAGCGCGCCACCGACGACGCGCGTCGAGCTGGTCCAGGCCGACAGCAGCGTGAGCTCACGCCCGTCGAACGCGACCACCGCCATCCGGTCGCGCGGGGACAGACCCTCGAGGTCGTTCGCCAGCTTCTCCAGGACCAGGTTGCGATCGCGGGCCTTTACGAACGAGTCGTCGATGAAGACGAGATAGCTGGTCGAGTGCGCCTCCCTCTCGAGCGCATCCGCCTCCTCTGAGTCGAGCGCCCGGCGCTCCGACGACAGCGTCTCGCCGTCGCGGACCTCGCTCCAGAAGTCGATCGGTCGCTCGGCGCCGTCGACGAAGACCTTGAAGTCGTCGCGCCCGAGGCCAGCGACCCGCTTGCCCTCCGCGTCGGTCACCACCACTTCGACGTTGACGACGCGGACGTCGATCGTCTCGGAGAAGACGCCCGGCACGTCGACCGACTCGGTAGGCTGAGCGCGGGCGGACATGGACCCGAGAGCCGCGACCAGGATCATGGCGAGCGGTCCGCTGGTCCGGTGTTCGCGCAGCATCTCCATCGATCTTCGCTCAGCCTTTCCCCGGCGACAAGGACGGGCCCGCGGCGGGCGGGGTCGCGATACTGTGGGTGACCGCACGTCCGTCTCACGAAAGGAAGGCCACCGTGATCGATCGGCTACCGTTCGGCCGCACCGGCCACCAGAGCACGCGGATCATCTTCGGCGCCGCCGCCTTCTTCAGCACCACTCCGGAGCGCTCCGAGCGGGTGCTGGCGACGCTGCTCGAGCACGGCATCAACCACATCGACACCGCCGCCGGCTACGGCGATTCGGAGCTCCACCTGGCGCCCTGGATGAAGCGCCACCGCCGCGACTTCTTCCTCGCCACCAAGACCGGCGAGCGGACCTACGACGGCGCCAAGCGATCGATCGAGCGTTCGCTTCAGCGGCTCGAGGTCGAGAGCGTCGACCTGCTTCAGCTCCACAACCTGGTGGACGAAGACGAGTGGCGAACGGCGCTCGGTCCGCGCGGCGCGCTCGAGGCGGCGATCGAGGCCCGCGATCAGGGCCTGGTGCGGTTCCTCGGCGTGACCGGCCACGGCTGGGACGTGGCGCGCCGCCACCGCGAGAGTCTCGAGCGCCATCCGTTCGACTCGGTACTGCTGCCGTACAACTTCCCGATGATGAGCCACCCCGAGTATGCCCGCGACTTCGAGTCGCTGCTCGAGATCTGCGCCGAGCGGGGCGTTGCGGTCCAGACCATCAAGTCGGTGGCGCGGCGGCGGTGGAAGGAGCGACCGGAGAAGCGCTTCAGCTGGTACGAGCCGCTGCGCGACGAGGCGTCGGTGCGTGCCGCGGTTCACTACGTGCTGCAGCGGCCGGGGATCTTCCTCAACACTTCGAGCGACACCACGCTGCTGGCGGTCGTGCTCGATGCGGCGGGAGATACGGTGGTGCCGCGCTCGAGCGCCGATATGACGGCGCTGGCGAGCGTCAGCGCGATGGAGGCTTTGTTCGCCCCCGGCCAGAACGCGATCTGACCTGACGACTCTCGCTGGGCGACCGACTCTTTCCCGCCGCGTCGAGCTGCTCGACGAGCTTCGCCGGCGCCACCTGTCGATAGGCATCGACGACCAGATCGGCGATCTGGTTCCAGTCCACGCCGGGCACGTCGAGATAGACACCGATCCAGCCCCGGTGGCCGACGTACGGCGGACGGAAGTACCTGTCCGGCTGGGTTTCGACCAGCACCTCCTGGGCGCCGTCGGCGCCGGCGCACCAGAAGGCGACCCGGTCGTCGTGATGGTGATCGGACATGTTCATGAACGACTTCTTACCGCGCACGAACCAGGTGGGCTCGCCGTGGCTGAGTCGTTCGGTGACTTCGGGTAGCGCCGAACACAGCTTGCGCAGACGCTCGACACTCTTCGCCGCCTGAGGCGAGGGACGCTCGATCACTATGAGAGTCCGGCGAGAATGCCCTCGATCCGCTGCTTCTGATTGTCGGGCGCCATCGACAGCGCGTGCTGGTAGTGCTCCTTGGCCTTCGCCTTGTCACCCTTGGCCGCGTAACCCTCGGCCAGGCTGTCGTGCGCATTCCACGACTTCGGGTGCGCGGCGACGTTCTTGGTGAAGATCTCGATGGCGCGATCGGTGTCCTTCAACTGGTTGAGGAAGCCGTAGCCGAGATTGTTGACCTGGGTCTCGTTGCCGGTCTCGAGCAGCTTGGCGATGACCGGGTCGGCCTCGCTCTTCTTGCCCATCTTGGTGAGGATGAGCGCCTTGGTCTGCAGGGTGTTGAAGTTCTCCTGGCCGACGAAGGGCCGCGAGATCGCGGCGTCCGCCCACTGCAGCGCCTCGTCGAGGTTGCGGTCGTTCTGCAGCAGGAAGTTCGCCGCCTGGTTCCAACCCTGCCAACCGAACCCCTTGCTCGACCGCAGCTCGTTGCGCAGATTGGCGACGTAGAGATCGATGGCGTCCGGCACCGTGATCCTGATCGGCACCCGCAGGTTCTCCCACTCGAGCGCGACGGTGGCGCTCTCGGGCTGGCGATCGATGAAGTCATAGGTCAGCCACTCGCGGTACTCGGCCTTTTCGGGCTTGACCGTGACGCGCAGCGCGTCCTCGGCGGGGTCGTAGAAGAAGCTGCCCCAGGACGTCGAGTTGTTGGAGAAGATGATCGTCCACTCGTTCTGCTGCGGCGCCATGTGCAGCCCGTAGCTGCCGGCGGCGAGCTTCTTGCCTTCGACCATCACGTCGTGCGACACCGTGAACACGGTGTTCTCGTTGGCGCCGGCGCGCCACGGCGACTCCTTGGCGGTGCCGAAGCCCAGGTTCTGCATGCCCCAGGGCACCACGCCACCCCAGATCTTGCCGGCGCGATCGGAGCCGTCAGGAGCGTGGACGTCGGGACTCGAGTAGTCGATCCGCACCTCGACCAGTCCGATGTGCTGGATGACCGAGGCCTTCTGGTTGTCGCCGGAGGGCGGCAGGGTGACGACCTGAGCCTGAGCGCTCGCCGCGGCGAGCAGGCTGACGACAAGGACGATCGCGGGAGCGACGCCGCTCGAACGCGGATGGACGAGCATCGGGAACCTCCTGATCGAAAGGAACATCGATGATACGTGAGGCGTTCGCGGGCGGCCCCGCCGAGTTGTAAATTTCCTGGCCGAAGGCATCTCAAGCGCGCCGGCCTCTGGGCTTGGCGACCCGATAGCGCATGACACAGCGCGCCGCGGGGTCCAACCCGCGCGCGGTCTCATCGTCGACCACCTCGCGCAGCGCTGCTCGCTGCTCGCGCTCGGACACCGGCTCGAATCCCATGCGGGCGTAAAACGGCATGTTCCAGCGCACGGCCCGGAAGGTCGTGAGCGTGATCTCGGGGAACTCGCGCGCCGCGGTCCAGTCGCACACCGCGCGCACGAGGGCGGTGCCCAGGCCGCGCCGGCCGTGGTCGGGATGAACGTCGACCTCGTCGAGGTGAGGCAGTCCGTCGGCGAGCATCTCGACGATCGCGAACCCGACCGGCTCGTCGTCCGCCAGAGCCACCCACAAGCGGCCTTCGGCCTGGGCGTCGCGCAGGTCCTCGATCGCTGTCGATTCGGCGAGGATCGACTCCGGCGCCTGGCCTTCGAGCAGCCGCGCGGCAGCGAGCTCGATCGAGGGAAGTCGCGCGAGATCGTCGGGACGGGCGAGCGCGATGGTGTAACGCAATAATCGCCGCCGATCGACGGCGATTCTGTCAATCGCCGGGCGAAACGTCTCATCCTACGCCGATGCTACGAACGCGGCAGTCAAATGTGCGATAGCGCCGCTGCGACCGCGGAGGTAGGTTGTCGGAAATCTCGTCCGCTCATCGTTCGACTACGGCAGGTTTCCGGATGGAGGACAACGCCATGCAGAGGCTCTCGGATCGAAGCAGGCTTCGGATCGCCGTACTCATCGGCTTCG
>DATAFT010000026.1:0-2654 GCA_036257295.1 Thermoanaerobaculia bacterium | reverse complement strand
CATGAACGAGATCTTGTAGTTCCACACCTTGGAGATGAGTGGCGGGCCGTAGTCGGTCACCCGGACCGCGCGCAGCCTGCCGGTGATCGGCACCGTGCGATCGAGCTGGCGGCGCTCGGCGGCGACCCACTTGGGCGCCTCTCCGCGCTCCTGCGATACCGCGGCGATCAAGCCGACGGCCACCAGGAGGAGAATCGCCCACCCCGCGAGCCGGCGCCGCGGGCCGCGTCGCCCGATCATGGCGCGCTCACCGGGGCTCCGACCCAACCCAGGCGCATTCCATCCTCGACGCCGCTCTCGACGACGCAGCGCAGGGGGTCGCAGGGCCCGAGCTCGACGTCGCGCCACGACCCATCGGCGAGCAGCAGCCGCGGGCGCTCGGCTTCGTCGAGCTTGAGGCTCGAGCGGGGAACCACCAACGGATCGGGAGGGGCACCGCTCGCGGCCGCGGCGCCCTGCCCACTCTCACCCTCGGCGGTGCCCGGACGCGCGACGATGACCTTGACCGACATCCCGGGCCGCATCCGCTCGAGGTCCAGCTCGGTGAGCTCGACCGTGACCCAGAAGATGCGGCTGCTCGACCTCTCCTCCCACTGCAGGGCCATGGGGTCGATATGACGGATCCGCGCTCCGATGACGGTGTCGGGATAGGGATCGAGGATCACCACGGCTGGCGAGCCGGCCTCGATCACTCCGTCGTCGACGTCGTAGAGCCGGGCTCTCACGATCATGGTGCTGAGATCGGGGAGCGTCACCATCCGCGCGCCCGGATAGGCCGGGTCGCCGACGCGCCAGCGACGACCTTCGCGTTGGTTGTTTGCCACCAGCGCCACCCCTGCCGTGGGTGCCACGATCTGGAGTCGGGAGATGCTCTGCTCGAGGCGAGCGAGGTCGGTCTCCGATCTGCCCAGGGTGAGCCGCTGGAGCTGCTCCTGCGCCCCGCCGATGGCCTTCGCGGCGGCGAGCGCTTTCTCGGCGTCGACGAGCCGGCTCTCGGCCTTGCGCAGCTCGGTCTGGAGGCGCTGGTACTCCTCCTTCGACTTGAGCTCGGCGGGGATGGCGGCGTCGATGCGTGCTTTCTGGAGGTCCGCCTGGCGTCGCTCCAGGTCGAACTGCGCCTCCGCGAGCCTCGAGCCGGTCTGCGATTCGGTGGTCACCAACCCGGTGCGCGCCGTCAGAAGCGCGATCCTCTGCTCCTCGAGCCCGGCGGCGAGCTCCGAGTTGTCGAACGCCATCAGGACGTCACCGGCGGCGACCTGCGTCCCGTTCACCACCACCTGGCGGACTTCCAGGGGCCGGATCCCGACGTCCGGCGCGACCAGGTCGATCGCCCGTTCAGCCACCAGCTCGCCGCTCAACAGGTACTGGCGCTCGAACGGCTCCCGGCGTACCCGCGGGACGTCGACTTGGCGCGAAGTCTGAGCGGGCAGCTCCGTACAGGAAAGCGACCAGGCTGCGGCAACGGCCACCACCGCGAAGGCGGCGCGAGCAATGCAGCTGCCCACCAGGAGCGCCGAAGGCGCGGCCATGGCCATGCGCGCATTATCGCAGGGAAGGCGCTGGCGGTGCGAGGCTCGACGCCGGCTGCGGCGCCTCGGTCGGCTCCCGCCCGGTCGCCGTCACTTTTTGGCCACGAGCGACCAGAACCGCGCCTCGTCGAGCAGGGTGATGCGGTGTCCCTTCTCGCGCAGGCGCTTGATCTCCATCAGCTTCCTTCCGGCGTCGCGACCGGCGGCTTGGAGCGCGTTGGGCCGGCCGCGCACCACGACCGTCGTGCGCGCTGACGGGGCGCCGTGGACGATCGCGCCGGCGCGCCGCGCCGCTTTCGCGGCCTCCTTGCGCGGCTTGCCGAGGATGCCGGTGAATGCCAGGTGCACGCCGCGCAGCGTCCGCACCACTCCCACCGAGAGGCGCGCGGGTGCTCGCTTGAGCGCCTCGATCAGCTCATCGGCGCTCTGGTAGCGCTTGCGGCGCTCGCCGATGCAGCGGTAGACGATCTCCTTGAGGTGATCGCTGCACTCGAAACGGCGCACCTCGCTGGGGCGGATGCGGCGGCTGGCGTCGCCCTTGATCAACATGCCGAGGAGCTGGCCGACCTGATAGACGTCGTCGCGCGACTGCCACTTGGGGACCTCGCGCGCCGCGATGTCGCTTGGCGCCATGTGCGGGTTGAGCGTGTGCGCGGTGACGCCTCGGCGGTCGCTCTGCGCCCGCACGATGCCGAAGTCGCCGAGCTTGAGCCGTCGGTTGTCGCATACGAACACGTTGACCGGCGTCAGGTCTCGATGGAGGAGCTGGCCGCGATGGAGCTTCCCCAACACCTCGAGGACGCCCGCGATCTCGCGGCGCGCCGCCGGCTCGGACCACGGTTTGCCGGTGCGCTCGAGAAACGCGCTCAGGTCGCCGTGCAGCGCGTACTCGATCGCCAGGTAGTAGAGGACCAACCCATCGGCGCGCGTCAGCGCGAAGCGGTCGTAGACGGCGATGGCGCGCGGCGTGCGGTCGAGGAGCTGGCCGAAGTACGCCTCGCGGATCCAGGCGTCGATGTGTTGACTGACCTTGATGCACACCGCGCGCGGAATGGTGCTCGATCGCCCCATCCGCGCCGCGAGGTAGACCTCGCCGAAGCCGCCCTTGCCGAGCATCCGCTCGAC
>DATAFT010000011.1:0-5371 GCA_036257295.1 Thermoanaerobaculia bacterium | reverse complement strand
AGGCTGATAGTCGGCGAATGGGTGAGCCCCGCCGCCGACGCCGACCCGCTCTCGAGCGCCTTGGCCAGCCCGAAATCGAGCACCTTGACCCGACCCTCGGGCGTGATCTTGATGTTGGCCGGTTTGAGGTCGCGGTGGATGATGCCGTGCTCGTGCGCCTCTTCCAGCGCCTGCGCGATCTGGAGCGCGATCGCGGCCGCCTCCTCCACCGGGATGGCGCCGCGCTCGATGCGATCGGCCAGCGTGTCACCCGGCACCAGCTCCATCACCAACGCGGTGGCGCCCTCGCTCTCCTCGAGGCCATAGACCGCGGCGATGTTCGGGTGGTTGAGAGAGGCGAGCACCATGGCCTCGCGGGCGAAGCGCGCCATGTAGTCGGGATCGTGGGCGAGCGCAGCGGGCAGCACCTTGAGCGCCACGTCGCGATGGAGCTTGGAGTCGTGGGCACGGTACACCTCGCCCATCCCTCCCACGCCGAGACGGTCGGTGACCTTGTAGTGAGCGACGGACTGTCCGATCATCGGGGCGCGATGCTACACGACCGCCATCCATCCCGCGCAAGTCGAGCTGGCCAGCGCGCTCAATGGTGGGGGAAGGTCGCTTCGAGCTCTTTGAAGAAGTCGAGCACGACGATGACGTGGTCGGGCACCGAGAGACGACTCTCGCCGCGCAGCATCACGAAGCGCTGACCGTCGGGGGCGACGTCGTAGTCGGCGTAGATGCTGCCGCCGATCGCCGCCCGCAGGAACGGGCCTTCGAACAGCTGCGAGGGGGTGCCGACGCGAAGCGCCGAGCCCGTGGTGTCGACCTCGACCGACATCACTCCGCTGTCGTTGCGGAAGTAGAGCTCCTTGCCGTCGCTGCGCCACCGTGGGTGCGAGCCGCCGGCCGCGGAGACCTGCCACTTGCCGCCGCTGGCCGGGAAGGGCCGCACGTACACCTCGCTGCGCCCGGAATCGTCGGAGTTGTAGGCGACCCAGCGACCGTCCGGTGAGAACGCCGCCTCGGCCTCCGAGAACTCGGTAGCGACGTAGGGCTGAGGGGTCCGATCCCCGTCGAGAGGGAGCACCCAGATGTCGTTTCCGGTCTGGGTGGGAGCGACGATGCCGTAGAGGATGAAGCGCCCATCGCGGGACCACGAGCTGCCATAGAGACTGTCGCCCTCGAGCAACAGCTCTTCCTCTCCCGACCCATCCGCGCGCTTGCGATAGAGCCCGGAGTGCTCCTCGCGCGTGGAGGCGTAGACGATCCAGGCGCCGTCGGGGGACCACACCGGCACCGAGTCCGGGCCATCGCCGAAGGTGAGCCGCGTGACGGTCCCGCGGTCGAGATCGTAGACCCAGCTGTCGCTGCTGGTCCCGGTGATGACCTCGGCGGCGAGCCGGCGGCCGTCGGGAGAGAAGCGAGGCTCGACGAAGGTCTGCCGTTCCGCGGTGAGCGGCGAGGCCGACCCGCGGCGGTCGACCGCGACCAGCTCGTACTTGGGCGAGCCCGCCAGGCCCTCGAGGTAGACCAATGTGCCGTTCTGAGAGATGTCGAAGTGGGCGCCGCCGGTCTCGGCCACACCCTGAACGACCGGGGCCGGCGTGCGCGGGAGCTCGAGGCGATCGAGATCGAAGGGCGCCGCGAACAAGGTGCCCTCGTTGAGGTAGACCAGGTGTCCGCTCGGCAGGTAGCGCCCGTAGACGCCGCCCTGGTGGATCACCTTGCGCTCGCCGCTGGCCACGTCCAGCACCTCGAGCACTCCACCTGCACTCGACTCGCCACTCGCGAGCGAGGTGAAGAGGATCTTCTTCTCGCCGGGCAGCCACTGCGGCCAGCGATGGCTGAACTCCGCCTTGGCGGAGTCGAGAGTGGTGAGCGGCGACGGCTTGCCGCCGGCGGCGGGCACTGTCGAGAGCGCGCTCGATGGGCTCTCGGCGAACACGATTACGTCGTTCTCTCCCCAGCTCGCGCCGCGGGAGCGATTGGAGGGGCATAGCGTGATCGGCGTGCCGCCCGCGATCGACACCTTCTTCACCTGGGTCGGAGTGACGAAGCCGATCCACTGCCCATCCGGCGAGAAGAAGGGGTTGTAGGCGACCTCGGTCCCTGGCAGTTGGGTCACCGTGAGCTGATCGAGGGAGCGCACGTAGAGGTTGCGGGTCTGGCCAGTCCCCAAGCTCAAGGCAAGATGACGTCCGTCCGGCGACAGCACCGCGCTCGCGCCGCTGCCGAGAAAGAGGGGCTCCGGTCCGATCTCGGCCCGCAGGCGCACCGGCTGCGCGGCAGGCGCGGCGCTGGGCCGCGATCCCCAAACCACGGCGCCGATCGCGATCGCGGCCCCGAGCGCCGCGACCGCCCAGGGAATGACGGCCGATCGTCGTGGTGACGCGGCCGCCGCCGCCGCGGATGTCGGCTTCTCTGCGAACGACGCCGGGGCGGCGACGTACTCCTCGAGCAGCACCCGCGCATCGCCGATCGACTGCAGCCGCGACTTCGCGTTCTTGGTGAGGCAACGCTGCAGCAGCTCCTTGATCCGCGGCGGCACCGCCGCCGGCACTCCGCTGAGGTCGGGCGACCCGTGCAGCACGGCGGCCAGGACGTGCGACACCGTCTCGCCGGTGAAGGTGCGCTTCCCGGTCAGCATCTCGAGCAGCACCACGCCGAACGCCCAGATATCGGAGCGGCGGTCGGTGCGCTGCGCCGCGGCCTGCTCGGGGCTCATGTAGCCGGCGGTGCCCAGGATCACCCCCGCCTGTGTCGCCGCCAGGCTGATGGTCGGCGAGTGCGTGAGACCGACCGCGGTCGAATTGCCCTCGATCGCCTTGGCGAGCCCGAAGTCGAGCACTTTGACCCGACCCTCGGGCGTGATCTTGACGTTGGCGGGCTTGAGATCGCGGTGGATGATGCCGTGCTCGTGCGCCTCCTCGAGCGCCTGAGCGATCTGCAGGGCGATCGCCGCCGCCTCCTCGACAGGGATCGGGCCGCGCTGGATGCGGTCGGCCAGAGTCTCGCCGGGGATGAGCTCCATCACCAGCGCGGTCGCTCCCTGGCTCTCCTCGAGCCCGTAGACCGCCGCGATGTTCGGATGATTGAGCGAGGCGAGGACGGTGGCCTCGCGCGCGAAGCGCGCCATGTAGTCGGGGTCGTGGGCGAGCGCCGCTGGTAGCACCTTGAGCGCGACGTCGCGATGGAGCTTCGAGTCGTGGGCGCGGTACACCTCGCCCATCCCTCCCACTCCGAGGCGGTCGGTGACTTTGTAGTGAGCGACGGACTGTCCGATCATGTGGGTCGCGATGGTAGCGGCCCGGCCGGACGAAACGCAAACGCCCGGTCGTCCTTCGGCTACTCTTGCTGCCGCGGCGTCGCCGGCCGGGATCGGACCGCCTCGGTCGTTACGGGACATACGAGACAACGGTAGTGAAGCCCTTCGCAGCGGCTCTCGCGTTCGCCGTCCTGGTCTTGCCATCGATCGCGCGGGCGCAAGTCCCGGCGGCCGACCAGATGGCAGCGGGCAAGAAGGTCTATCGCCGGGTGTGCGAGGAGTGCCACGGCCGCGACGGCCACGGCGACGGCGAGAAAGCGCGCTCGCTGGGGTTTCGAGCCCGCGATTTCGCGCGCAGCGCGTTCAAGTGCCGTTGCACACCCAGCGGCGCGTTGCCCACCGACGACGATCTACTGCGCACGGTCGAGCGCGGGTTGCCGGGAACCCCGATGACGGCTCAAGCCGATCTCGCGCCGGACGAGCGGATGGCGGTGGTCGCGTACGTCAAGACGCTGGCGCCGCGCTTCGCCAGCGAGTCGGCGCCCTCCTGCATCGCCATGCCGGAGGCGCCGGCCGCCAATTCCAGCGCGGTCGACGAAGGACGCGTGCTCTACCGTCTGCTCGGCTGCCACAAGTGTCACGGCGCCTCGGGCGCCGCCGACGGACCCTCGGCGGCGACGCTGGTCGACGATTGGGGAAACCCCATCAAAGTCCACAACTTCGTCCGCTCCGGTAAGTTCAAGTGCGGCGGCGAGCCGTCCGATCTCTATCGCACGCTCCACACCGGGATGAACGGCTCGCCGATGCCGTCGTTCACCGCCGCCTTCGCGTTCGCGCGCGAGGACATCGGCGAGCTGGCGCCGATCGCGGCCCTGTTCGGCGCCGACGGCGCCGACGAGGCGCGGCGCTATCTCGACCGCGAGCCCGACCGGCAAGGGATGGCTGCGCTCGAGCCGAAGGCGCGCCAGACGCTGGTCGAGCGCCGAACCTGGAGCCTGGTCGCCTACCTGCGATCGCTGGCGCAATAGTGAAGCGCAGGCCGCGCCGCGCCGATCGACGCCGGGACGCTGTGCTACCCTCGATCCCGTGAAGCGCTCGACGCAACGCATGCTATCCGAACGGTTTGCGCGTCCGCGCTCCGCCCGCCCCGCCCCGACCCCAGTCCTTCTCGTCCTGTCGCTCGCCGCGCTGCTCGGGTTCGCCGCCGGCTGCGGGGGCGACGAGCAAGGAGACCGGAGCGCGGGCGCAGTCGTCGATGTCGAGATTCCTTCCGACGTCCCGTTCGACCCGACGCAGTGGACCACCGTCACCGACTATCCCGCTCTCGGCGCGCCGACCGCCCGCCGCGAGCTGCAGGACCAACCCTTCACCATCTCCTGGCCCACCTTCCCGCCGACGCTGCGGACGGAAGGGCCGAACGCCAACCTGGTGCAGACCAGCACGGTCCATCAACTCCTCTACGAGGCACTGATCCAGATCCACCCCGAGACCGAGGAGTTCATTCCCTATCTCGCGTCGCACTGGCGCATCGAGAGCGACGACGCCACCGGCACGCAGGTCTTCTGGTTCCACCTCAACGAGAAGGCGCGGTGGGCCGACGGGTCTCCGGTCACCGCCGTCGACGTGTACTACTCGTGGTGGCATCGCGTGCAGGAGGATCGCAACGATCCCTCCAGCCGCATCACGTACCAGGAGGGATTCGAGGAACCGGAGATCGTCGATCGGCACACCATCAAGGTGCGCACCAAGACGATGAACTGGCGCCTGTTCCTGTACTTCGGCACGATGCTCATCTTCCCGGCGGAGGAGATCGCGATTCCGGGCGAGGAGTATCTGCGGGACTACAACTGGAGGTTCGTCACCGGCAGTGGGCCTTACCAGCTCGCAGCGGAAGGGGACGTCAGGAAGGGCGAGTCGTTGATCGTGACCCGCCGCCGCGACTGGTGGGCGGAGAACGAGCCCTGGGCTCGCAACACCTACAACTTCGGCAAGGTGCGCTTCCTCGTCATCCGCGACGAGGAGCTCGAGTATGAGCAGTTCAAGAAGGGTGACCTCGACTGGTTCATCGTGCGACGCGCTCAGCAGTGGGTCGAGGAGATTCCGAAGGAGGCGGTAGTCAAGAAC